>JAKZWC010000452.1:0-7571 GCA_047515735.1 Spirochaetales bacterium
GCCGTAGTCGAGCACCGTGATGCGCTCGGCCACCCCGAAGATCACGTCCATGTCGTGCTCGATGATCAGCAGCGTCAGCGTCGACGGCAGTGCCGACAGCAGCTCCAGGATGGAGCCCGTCTCCTCCGGGCTCATCCCCGCGGTCGGCTCGTCGAGCAGCAGCACCAGCGGCTCCTGCACCAGCGCGAGCCCGATCTCGAGCTGGCGCTGGGTGCCGTAGCCGAGCGCGTCGACCCGTTCCGCGAGGTGATCGGCCAGTCCCAGCCGTTCCGCGTTCGCCTCCGCCTCCACGCGCAGTGCCACGAAGCGCGCCGCCGAGCGCCAGAACACGCGGCCGACGCGGTGCTTCAGGGCGCAGGCAAGGAACAGGTTTTCCCGCACGGTGAGGCCAGGGAACAGGTTGTTGCGCTGGAAGCTGCGCGCCAGCCCGGCGCGCGCCCTGACGTCCGGCGGGGCGCCGCTCAGGTCACGGCCGCCGACCGCTACGCTACCGGCGTCGGCCCGGGTCTCGCCGGTGATCAGGTTGAACAGGGTGGTCTTGCCGGCGCCATTGGGACCGATCAGGCCGTGGCGCCGGCCGGCGGGGAGCCGCAGCGTGACGTCGTCGGTCACCAGCAGGGAGCCGAACGACTTGCGCAGCCCGGCGGCATGAAACACGGTCTCCGTCACTCTGCGCTTCCCCGCCGCGCCATCTTCGAGGCCACGGTCCTGATGAGCCAGGTGAGGCGACCGTACACCCCGTCCCGCGCCAGCAGCACCACCGCGATGAAGAACAGGCCCATGACGAGCTGCCAGTGACTCGCCAGCTCGGCCGGCAGCCCCAGCCGGCTCCAGAAGGAGCCGTCGCTCAGTTGGTCCCGCAGCAGAATGAACAGGGCCGCCCCGCCCGCGGCCCCGATCAGGCTGCCGCTGCCACCGAGGATGACGATGATCAGGGCCTCTCCCGACACGGTCCAGAAGGCGAGGTCGGGCGACACGAAACCGGTGTGCTGCGCCGTGAGGGCGCCGGCGAGACCGGCGAATCCGCCGGCGGTGGCGAACGCGGCCAGCTTGTAGCGCCGCACCGGGCAGCCCAGCGAGGCGAGGCGGCTCTCGTTCTGGTGAATGGCGCCGAGCATCATCCCGAATGGCGACCGGCGCAACAGCAGCAGCGCCAGATACACCAGTGCCGCGACCACCATCGCCAGGACGGAAAACACCGCGGGATCACCGCTTTCGAGGCCGAGCACGGTGAGATCGAAGCGCGGGGTGCCGGCCATCCCGTTGTCGCCGCCCAAGGCGCGTGCCTTGAAGAAGTAGGCGTGGAACATCTGCCCGATAGCGAGGGTGATCATGATGAAGAACACGCCGCGGAGACGGATTACGAATACCCCGACGCCGATCGCGATCAGCACCGCCACCGCCACCGACAGCGCCAGCGCCGCGGCGGGCGGCCAGCCCCACAGCATCGTGGCGCCGGCCGTAGCGTACGCGCCCAGGGCCAGGAAGCCGGCATGACCCAGGGATACCATCCCCGTCACGCCCACCAGGAGGTCGAGGCTCATGGCGAAGATCGCCAGGATCGCCACCTCGGCAAGCAGCTCCTTGCCGAAGTAGCCCGAGCCGAACCACACCGCGACGGCGACCGCGGCGAGCAGACCCGCCACCGGGAGCTGAAGTGGATCACCGGCGCGCATCAGTGTCCGCTACGGCAGGGATCATGCCAGCTTGGTTATCGCTCATTCGCCGGTCGATGGCGAACCGGATCCGGACTCTCGGCCGGTTCGCGCGAGCAGTGTCCGGCCCAATTCTGTCAGCCGGTACCTCTGCAGTCGGCTGCGCGGCTTTCTCGGTATGGTCATTTCCAGCAGTCCTTGGGCGATGGCCGGCTGCAGGTAGGACTGTCGAAAGTGCTTTTCGTCTGTCAGCGACAGCGTGGCCTGAATCTCTCTTCGGCTCATCACGCCTGCCATCACTGACAAGAGCCGCAACACTTCGGGGGTGACTTCGGGGGTGACTTCGGGGGTGATCGCGTTCTTGCCGTCCGCCTGATCCCGTTCCGTCCGTGTCAGTGGCTTCGAGCGCCACACCCGGGCGACGAATGCGTCCGTCACCGTGAACTCCGGCTCCGGCAGGCCGGCCGCCACGCAGCGGCGGATCATGTCGAGCGTTCCCGTCCCCATCCGCTCGACGTAGCTGACCAGGTACATCGACTCCGCGAGCAACGGGTTGGCGGGCACCGAAGCATGGGGAGCGCGCAGCTTCTCGAAGGTCAGCGGCGGCGGCAGGCTGCCCGGATTCCAGACCTCCAGCCGATCCGCGAAGAGCATCACCTGGACGCTGCCGTTGCTCGTGTAGTCACGGTGGGCCACGGCAGTCACGACAGCTTCGGTCACGACCTCCTCGGGAATTTCGTAGGTGCGAGGCGCCCGCGCGCTCTCCGACCTCGTTCCGATGGCTCGATTGATTTTGCTCAGCACGAAGTCCACCGCCTGATCTACCAACTCGAACACCGTGCCCTGATACACCTGGTAGGAGGGAATCGGCTTCTCCACTTCAGTCCCGTGGAAGTGCGCGCACTTGATCTCGGACGAAAGGAGAAAGCGCTGAGGGGAATCTCCGAACAGGAGCACCGCTGCGTTGGTCAGTCGCCCCCTGTTCAACAGCTTCAGGTGTTCAAGCAGCGCTTCGGGTGGCGTTCCCTCGGGCAGCGGAAACTGCCTGATCCGGCGCGCCCCACGAACGAAACGGGCCATCCACGCTGAGTCGAGATCGCTGAGCGTAGCGCCCTCACACGCCGTCGCGTCGAACGGCCCGAACCGTATCAGCTCCTTAACCTCGAGGTATTCCACGAGTGCTGCGTAAAGTCCGGTCACCAGCTCCTGTGCGGTATTGAATTGCTTGCGGATCAAGCCGGATTCGGCGCTACGGATCAGTGCAGCCATCTTTCGATGCCGGGTGTCCTCACTCGCGCTTCTCAAGAAGATCAGACGATGCTTGCCGAGTGCCGTCGCATGGCGGTACTCCCGCTCCGTCGGCGACACGCCCTCACGATCCTCGATTCCGTACTCGCACCCGAACAACCCTACATAGATGTCGGAGTGCTCGACTTCATGCAGATAGAGTGCATCCGGTCTCCGGTCCGCTGCCGGTGCATCCTCGAACAGGAACACTTCAAAGAAGCGCCTCATGAGTGGGTCTCCGCGGAGGTAGTCGCGGAGCGCCGCCCGCTGGCGGGCGAACTCCCCTTGCACGCTGCTGATGAAGATTCGGATGGGTATCATCGGCCCCGTCATCTTATAGTGGCCCCGAGCAGATCCGCGACCGAGGGGCAGTGGATCGCTGATACAGCATCAGGGTCCGCTGCGGACCGGAACCAGGCCGGCCGGCTTGAGCAGCAGGATCAGCGCCATCAGGGCGTAGATCGTCACTCGCGCCAGCTCGGGCACCACTACCTGGCCGTAGGTGTCGGCGATGCCGATGATGAGGGAGCCGAGCGCCGCCCCCTTGAGGCTGCCGGGGCCGCCGAGCACCACCACGATGAGGGCGAGGATCAGCACCGACATGTCCATTCCGGGGTAGATCGAGAACACGGGCGCCGCCACCACCCCGGCGAGTCCGGCGAGCAGACACCCCAGGCAGAAGACGAGGAAGAACACGCGGCCGATGTCGATGCCGAGGGCCGCCACCATGGTGCGGTTATCCACGCCGGCGCGCACGATGGCGCCGAGGCGGGTGCGCTCCAGGCCCAGGTACAGCAGCAGGAATACCGCCACGCCCAGGGCGATAATGAACAGGCGGTAGGTGGGATACACCTGCCCGAGGACGCTGCTGCGTCCGGCCAGCAGCGCCGGCACCTCGATGATGTGCGGCAGAGAGCCCCAGAAGATGTCCGCGGCCTCGAAGCCGACGAAGATCAGGCCGAAGGTTACCAGCACCTGCCGCATCGGGTCGGCGCGCTGCACGTGGCGCAGCAGCACCAGGTAGAGCAGCCCACCGAGCAGGGCCACGCCGAGGGGCGCCAGCAGCAGGGCCAGCCAGAACGAAGCGAAGGCGCGCACCGCGCTCAGGGCCAGGTAGGCGCCGATCATGTACAGCGTGCCGTGCGCGAGATTGATGAAGTTCATCAATCCGAACACCACCGAGAGCCCGATCGACAGCAGAAACAGCAAGGCCGAGAGCTGCAGCCCGTTGAGGGTCTGCACGATCAGGAACTGCGGATCGAGCAACACCGTAGCGCCTCTCAGGGCAGGCTTCAGCCGCTTCCTGGTTTACAGCTTGCGAAATTCGGCGATGCGGGCGATCAGGGTACGTGATTCCTGTGGAACGGATTCTCCCCGAGAGAGTCTTTCGGCTACCCACAGTTCCGCCAGATCTCTGGCAGCCGCTACCGCCCCTTCGATTTCCTTACCTTGCGTCGTCAGATCCAACGCCGGAATGTGGGCATAGTAGTACCCTGCGAACCCCGGTTCATCGATCGGGTCGAGCATCACTGAATACTGCATGGGATCAACTGCTCCCCCTGGTTGTCACGGCATCAGGCTATCGTCTTGCCACGGGGCGCGCAAACCGCCCATCGACCGGCGGCGGCTAAAGGGTGCAGCCGTTGGGTGGGTCCTGGACGTCGGCGATCACGTCCTGCACCACCGCGGCAACGCCGTCGCCCTGCGCCTGCACCTCGAAGATGTAGACGTTCTGGATCACGTTGTTGGTCCGGGGATCGATCCGGAACGGGCCGCGGGGACCGTCGAAGCGGGTCGCCTGCATTGCCGCGACCAGCGCCTCCTTGTCCGTGGTGTTGCCGCCGGTGGCCTTGAGCGCCTCGACGATGATCCGGGCGCTGTCGTAGGCGGCGACCCCGAACTCCGAAGCGTCACGGCCGTGCGCGGCGCGGAAGTGCTCCTGGAACGCGTGATTCTCCGGCGTGTCGATCGACGGCACGTAGTTGAGGATGCCGAGGGCTCCTGCCGCATCCATTCCCTGCGCGTTGATGTACAGCGCCGAGTTGAGCCAGCCCGCGCCGGCGAGCTGGATTTCGCCCTTGAGGCCGAACGCGGCCCACTCCTTGACGAACTTGATCGCCGGTCCGCCGGCGAAGAACACGTAGACGGCGTCGGGGTCGGCGGCCTTCACCTTGGCGAGGTAGGGCCCGAAGTCCTCGGTCTCGCCCAGCGGCGGATACTCTTCGCCGACGACGGTGCCGCCGGCGGCGACGAAGCCGCCGCGAAACGCCTCCATCGCCTGGTGGCCGGCCAAGTAGTCGAACGCCATCAGGAACACGTTGTTGAAGCCCCTGGCCGCCATCCACGGACCCATCTCGCGGCTGATCTGCGAGTTGGAGAAGGAGCTGCGCAGGATCCAGGGACTGCACTGCGCGCCGGTGAGGTCGTCATTGCCGGCGTTGGACAAGATCAGCGGCACTTGCGCGTTGTGCACGTAGTCGCGCACCGCCCCCGCGACAGCGGACGAGATGATGCCTACCACGACGTCGACCTTGTCCCGCAGCACCAGCTTCTTGATCTGCGCCAGGCCGCTACCCGGTTTCGACTGGGTATCGGCGTGGATCAGCTCGATCGGGCGCCCCGCCACCTCGCGGCCGAAGTCGTCGAAGCCCAGCTCCAGGGCGAGCGTCTGGTCGTTGCCGAGTCCGGCGTACACGCCCGAGGAAGGCAGCAATACGCCGATCTTGATCGGTTCCGCGGCCAGTGTCGCGGCGCACAGCGCGAGGAGCGCGAGCATCGCGGCGACGCTGCGAGTCTTTCTATTCACGGGGATTCCTCCGTCAGAAGCGCACGCCGAGCTTGACGTTTTCTTCGGGTGCGGTAGCGATCTTGGGGTACTCAGTGAGCAGTTCGTCGAAGGCGACCACCGGCTGCACCACCGGATCGCAGCTCAGGCTGCCGTCGCTGAGCAGGCGCCAGCTTACCTCGAACAGCCGCTGCTCGTCCCAGTTCGGGTGTTCCGGGTTGGGCTCGGAGCAGGCGCGCGAGAACACGATGCTGGGGCGGTTGAAGTGCGCCTCGGCGCCGAGGTCGAGGCCCGCGGGGTAGGCGCCGGGGAAGGCGCCGGCCACCACCGTTCCGAGGTAGCACACGCCGCGCAGGGCGGCCTGCAGCGCGCCGTGATGGCCGCTGTACTCGATGCAGACGTCGGCGCCGCGCCGCGCCGTGGCCAGGCGGATCTCCTTGCCGGCGTCGCACGCCGCCGGGTCGAGCGTCAGGTCGGCGCCGACCTCGCGCGCCACCTCGCGCCGCAAAGGGATCGGGTCCACGGCGATCACCGGGCGCGCACCTGCCAGCCGCGCGAGCTGCAAGGCCATCAGGCCGATGGCGCCCATCCCGAACACGGCCACGGCGTCCCCGATACGCACGTGTCCGTCGCGCACGGCGCCGAGCGCGAAGTCGGTGGGGTCGAGACAGGTAGCCGCCTGCCAGGACACGCCCTCCGGAAGCACCCGTACTTGGTCGGCCCGCCAGACGTGCTCCTGGCGGAACCCGCCGTGCGCGAACACCCGGTCGCCCCGGCGCAGGTCGGCGACGGCGCTGCCGGTCTCGATCACTTCGCCGATGCACATGTTCCCCAGTACGGCGGGATAGTTCTCCGTGCCGCCGGAATCGTGGATGAAGATGCCCAGCTCGTTGTCGTAGCGGCCGCGCGGACTGCCGTAGCCCTTGTACAGCGACATCTCCGAGCCGTGCTTGGCGGCCCCGAATTCGCTGCGTACCCGGACTTGCTCGGGCGCCAGCGGTTGGCGCGGGTAGTCGCGGAACGCGACCCGCTCGCGCTCGGGTGCTATCAGTTCTCGTGGCATGGTGACTATCCTCTCGGCATGCGCGCCGCGACCTTCATCCGGTCGTCATTGTGTTCTATGACTTATGGAGATATGCAGGTCAACCCGCTCGCCGCGATCGAGTTGCAGCACTACGACCTGGTACCGCCCATCGCCACCTTTGTGCTACCTGCCGCGGGGACCAACAATACGACGCTGGGGATTCGCACCGGAGCCGGCCAGTACGTGCGCGCCGAGCAACACCCTCTGCCACCGGGACCGCATCAGCGCCATTCTGGACTTCGAGTTTGCCCTCCCCGAGATCCGCGTGCTGGATGTCGCCTCAGGACTGAAGTACAGCATGCGCATCTGGGAGCACGAGGACCCCTGGATAAACGGAGCCTGCTTCAGCCGCGGCTACGCCCGTTTCGTGACCCTTGCCGACCGCGAGATCTCGGCGCTGGTGGATACCACGATCCTGCGTGACACGGTCTCTGAGATAGCGGCTCTGCTGGTTGCCGCAGATGAGTGAGGAGCAGGCTCACCTGGACACGGCGGGGGCAGCCATCGAGGCGGCCGCGAGCCGGGCGGCGCGCGACCCGGCGCGACCGGTGTACCACCTGCTGCCGCCGGCGCAGTGGATGAACGACGTGTGCGGCACCATCCACCACCGCGGCTGGTACCACCTGTGCTACCTGATCAACCCGTTCGCCGACCACATCGCCAGGGAGCAGACCTGGGGCCATGCCCGCAGCCGCGACCTGGTGCACTGGGAGCACCTGCCGCTGCCGTTCTGGCCGGCGGGAGAGGCGTGGGAGGAGGG
>JAKZWC010000453.1:0-3331 GCA_047515735.1 Spirochaetales bacterium
CACCCCCGCGTCGAGCGCGGCGTCCACCATCCGCGCCGCCGCCGCCGCATCCGCGCTTACCCCGAAGGTCATGGTGCGGAGGCACAGCTCGGACACCTTCAGCCCGGTGCGCCCCATGCGTCGATACTCCATAGCTGCCGGCAGCCTACCACGACTGCCTGCGCTACGGCAGCGTGAGGCCCCCGGGTTCGAGCACGTAACCGGCGATCGCCTCCTTCTCCGACAGCCCGGGGTGGCGGGCACGGATACCGCCGGGCAGCTTGGCCGTGGCGGCGGCGCCGGAGTATGCTCGCGGCTCTGTCGTACGCGCACGACGCGGTACGACCTGGAAGATGAACGCATGAAGCAACTGGGAATCGGACTCATCGGCGCGGGGATGGTGGCCAACCTGCACGCCGAGGCGGTAGCGCGCTGCGCCGGGGCGCGCCTGGTGGGGCTGTGGAACCGGACGCCGCAGCGGGCCGAGGAGAAGGCCCGTGCCTACGGCTGCGCCCGCTATGGCAGCGTAGCCGAGCTGCTGGCGGATCCCTCGATCGACGCGGTGCACGTGCTCACCAACCTGGAGACCCATCACGAGCTGACGCTGCAGGCGCTGGCCGCCGGCAAGCACGTGCTGGTGGAGAAGCCCGTCGGCGTCACGGTGGCCGAGATCGAGGAGATGGCGGCAGCGGCAACGGCGGCGGGACTAGTGTGCATGCCGGGGCACAACTACGTCTATGAGGATGGCGTGCAACGCGCCGGCGAGCTGATCAAGGATGGCGCCCTCGGCCGCCTGGTGGCGGTGTACGTACTCTACAACATCCACCACTCGGAGGAGATTGCGCGTCTGTTTCCGGGGGTGATCCGCCAGATCCTGACCCATCACGCCTACATTCTGCTGTACCTCGCCGGCCGTCCCCGTGAGCTCGCCGCGATGAAGGCGACGCTGCACTACCGGGAGATCACGCAGGAGGACGTCGCCATGGTGAACCTGCGGATGCAGTCGGGCGCTCTGGCCCATCTGCAGGCCAGCTTCGCCGCCGACGACCACTCCGGCGACCCCTGGACCGTACTGGTGAAGGCGATCGGCACCGACGGCGCCACCCGCTACAGCTACCGCGACTGGGTGCAGAACAAGCCGGCCGACGCCCACACCCAGACCTACAGCGCCTACCCGTACACGATCTATCGCGAGGTGCAGCACTTCGTCGCCCACGTCCGCGACGGCGGGCCGCCGCCGCTCTCCACCATGGAGGATGCCGTCGCCGCTCAGCGCATCGTGGAAGCGGCGGAGCGCTCCGCCGCCGAAGGCCGCCTCATCGAGCTGTGACCGGCGGGATCCGCTGACCGCGAACCGGCCGGGATGCGCCAACAGCCGCGCCGGCCGGCGGCGATCTCAGGCGCTACAACCAGCGTTTCCTGCGGAACACGATCAGCAGGCCGCCGGCGATCAGCTCGCGCATGGTGTCGACCAGCTCCAGCACCTGCATGGTGTGGTCATGGATGTCGCGCAGGTAAGCGAGCGTCGACTTGGCTACCTGCTTGGTGGCCCGGCTCTGCAGGCTGGTGCTGACTTCCCGCAACGGCCACACCGCGCGGCGCAGGTGCACCAAGTCGCGCTTGACCCCATGGATCTCCGCCAGCACCTCTTCGTCGGCGCGCTCCGAGAGCTGCTCTTCAATCGCCTCGATACGCTCGCTCACCGCTTCGGTGACCGCAAAGTAGTGGTCCACCACGGCGTCCAGCAGGGCGTAGGCGAGGTAGTCGGCGCCGCGGTAGCGCACTTGCCCGCGTCCCGTGCGGATGCGCTCCTGCACCGGGTCGAAGGCGTGGGAGGCGCGTTCCTGGAACGAGACCACCACCTGCTTCGTGACCACGATGCTGATGTGCTGCAGGCGCAGGAGCGCGGCGCCGGCATGGACGTCGCCGGCGGTGGTGCGCGCCATCTTCACGGCCAGGAACCGGTAGGTGGCGAAGTCCTCGACCTTGGGACGCTGCGACGAATTCATGATGTCCTCGCAGGTCAGCGGGTGCAGTCCCAGGGCGTCGCCGATGCTCTGGATGACCGCCGGATCGTGGATACCGTCCACGTTGATCCACGAAATCCCCTCCGAGCGCAGTGCCTCCCGACAACAGGTCTCCAGTGCCTCCGCGGAGCAGGTCTGTTCGCGAAAGCTGTCGCGGGTGAACTCCATGAGCGAGATGCGGGTGGCGGCGTCCGGCGCCTGCCCGATGTGAATCAGTGCGCCCGGCGCCGCTCCGAGTTGCGCGGTAATCGGGTTGACCGTCTCGTTCATGGTGCCCTCCTCAGAGGGTCTCACTGCTTGCGCCACGCGTGGAACGCCACCGTGGCTGCCACGAGAAAGCGAAAGTGATCCAGCTCCCCGGTTACGGGACGCTCCAATGCCTGCACCAGGGTACCGGCCACCGGAGTGTCACCGACCACCACCGACACCTGCTCCAGGGCGCGCGCGGCGGCGGCGCGAAACGCCTCCGGGTCGTGGAACTGCGCCACCGGCGCCGTCACCAGGTTCAAGGTCTGCGGCGGCAGGCGCCGCTGCTCCTGCCGCTCGGCCACGAAGTCGGTCATCAGCGCCAGGCCGAGCCGAGGCTCGGCGACGAACCCCTGGTACAGCGGGTAGAAGGCATCCGCCATCTCGAGAATGCCTGCGGCGGAGAGGATCACCTCGTCGCGCACGTACCTGTTCGAGGCGCGCTCCAGCGCCGCCAGCAGGGCGTCCAGACAGCCCGGGGCGCCGTACAACTCCAGCGCGGCCGCGCCATGGATCAGCAGCCTGGGATTGGTGGTGGAGGTAAAGATCCCTTCGATGGCGGCACGACTCTCGTTGTCGCCGAGTCGCGCGAGCGCCATCATGCACTTGCCCATCAGGAAGATATCGGGGGAGGTCAGGCCCCGCCGCAACACCTCGATCCCCTCGTGGATCTGCTTGCGGCCGATCAGCTCCGCCGCCTTGTGAGCCGTGGTAAAGGGCTGCTGCTCCACCTCGGCGATGAGGGCGCACGCGATCTCGTCGTTCGCCGGTATGTCGGACAGCGCGTCGAGCACCTCGGTACGCACCGCAAAACGGGGCGACGCCAGGCTACGCAGCAGGTCCGGTCCTGCCAGCCGCGACTGCACGTCGCCGAGACGGCGCACCAGGGACTGCTCGCGTGCCGGCGTCCGGCTCGCCTTCAACCGGTGCATCAGGGCCAGCGCGTGCAATTGGCGGGGCGAGACGAAGATGCTCAGCAGGTCGTGCACGTGGTAGGCGCCGAGCCGCTCCAGCCGTCCGGTGAGCAGCAGGATGCCGACGTACGCCGCCACCAGCGCACCGTAGTAGAGGCGGTACAC
>JAKZWC010000454.1:0-2523 GCA_047515735.1 Spirochaetales bacterium
AGCGCCGAAACGCCGCCCACCGTGATTGCCGCGGAGCGCGACAGGAACTGCCGGCGGCTGATGCGGTCGTGAGTGTAGTCGTCGTACAGATCGTATACGCGGGGATCTATCTTTTCTTGATTCATCGCCCCTCCTATGACCTGCGCAATGCGGTCGGTCGATCTGGCAATGGAAAGCCGCCACGGGCGTCCTGTCAACTCGCTTCTCGTCAACATCGATCTCGTTCACCGGTCGCACCCCGGATTGTCAGTGCGCAACGGTCAGGCTGACGGTGTCTACCGCCAGCAGAGAGGTGGGCTCGCCAGCGTTGCGGAAGAAGACCGTTACTGCCTGGCCGGCAGCGGGGTGGTCAGCCGACACCTGCAACTCCACCTCGACCGGCGTGTAGGCCACGACGACGAACGCCCGGTCGTAGGCGTCGCGGTAGTCGTAGCCCAGGTAGAAGGTGCCATCCTCCTCCCACACATGCGGGTGGCCGGGGTTGGACTGGCCGCCCTCCGTGCCGAGGATGATGGTGTTGCCGTAGATGTCGGTGAAGGGATCGCGTTCCGTGAGGGCGACGCCGCGCTTGTCGTAGAACGGGCCGGTGGGACTGCGCCCGCGCCCGACACGGATCGTATAGTTGAGCGAGAGGTTGCCGTAGCTGCCGAACAGGTACCAGGAGTCGCCGTGGCGGTACAGGGCGGGACCCTCGACCCAGCCGGTCGACCAGGCGTCGCCGTCCCACAGCGCCACCGGCGTGTGGTACTCGGGATGGGCGTCGAATTCCTTGTCCTCGGGACTGGCGAGCAGCATGCCGGTTTTCGGATTCAGTTCGGAGACCCACAGGGTTCCCCCACCCCACGCCAGCCACAGCCGCCCGGTGGCCGCGTCCCAGGTGACATGCGGATCGATCACCCACGGGTCCTCGTCGCCGGCGTGGTACAGCACCGTGGTGGGCGGCCAGCTCCAGCGGTAGGCGGGATCACCTGCGCCCTCGGCCTTCATGAAGCGGATCTCGGAGTAGACGTCGGGAGCATGCTCGTCGTAGTGGACGCCGTACACCCACTTGCCGCCGGGGAACAGCACCGGGCCCACCGCCCAGGCGCCAAAACGATCGTAGGCGGCGTAGTCGGACCAGGACGCGTGCCACGGATCGCGCAGCGGATCGGCGTCAAGCTCCTGGTACAGGTGGATTTCGGCAAACTGATGGCGCCGCTCGCCGTGGATCCAGACGTTGCCGCCGTCGTCGTTCAGTTCGGTGCCGCCGGCAGCGAGCCCCGCCTCCACCACCGTCTCGGCGGTGTTGCCGATGCGGTTGATGCTGCGCGCCCACGGCCGCAGCGTGTAGGTTGCGCCGGCCACGAGGCGATGCCCGGTGACCTGCGTGATCCACTCGCCGTCCACGGGCGCCGCCGGCGCGTGGCGCAGCACCCCGGAGCCATCTGCCGAGACGCTGTCCCAACCGGCGATCTGCTCCCACGATGTCACCCGGTTACGCCTGCCCGGGCCCGAAGACGCTGTCCAGCGGGCGCTGCGTGTGTTTCCATTTGACCGTGCAGGCTCATGCTCGAAACTCGGATTCAGCAAAGGGATTTCGGTTGCTGCCGTCTTCCCGGCTAACGGGTCCGCCACGGTCGGCACCGCCGCACTACTGCACATGAGCAAGGTGAGCAGTTTGCCGGCAGAGGCGAGCGCACGCACGAGTCTCGATCCGGCGCCGCCGCCTGCGTTCAGGAAGTGGTCCAGAATGCCGCCCGGTAGTGATCGCGAAGATGTCTGTCCCGCGTGCACAGGGGTACGGCAAAAGCGATGGCGTGGGCGGCGATCAGGCGGTCGAACGGGTCGCGCGTCCAACTGAGGTGATCGGCAATCTCGGCGCAGCGCAGCCAGCCCGACTCCTCCACCTGCAGATCCAGGTCGCGGCGCAAAGCGCTCAGGAACGCTTCCGCCGGAAGCCGCACGCGGCCGATTTCGGCAAGCAGCGACAACTCGAGGCGGACCATCGGCGACACGAACAACTCGGCTTCATCGATCCGCTCTCTCACCGAGGCGGGAATCCGATCCGCCTCGGCAAACAGCCACACCACCATGTGCGTATCGAGGAATACCACGCCGCTGAACCCTTATTCGCCGGGACGCCACTCCGCGGGCGAGAAGCGGTCGAGATCGTCCCCGTCGACCACCACGCCGGGATGCCGCGGCAGGTCGGCAACCTTGATGCGCCGCCGCAGCGCGGCAATCCGTACGGTATGCCCTTTGCGCGGCACGTCGATTGCCGTTCCCGTCTCCAGGCACCGGTCGAGCAGACGGAACAGATCCTTGCGCAAGTCACTGGCCGTGACGGTAATCACGTTGTCCGAATACATGTACACCTTCTGGAGAATTGCGTACAATATTCGGACAGAGATGGTCAAGCATACCCGTGAAGTGGGGCTCAGGCGGCGGCACGGCGGGCGGTGTCGAGGTTGGCGAAGCAGCGGCGGGCCACCGGCCAGGGGTCGTAGTCGGCACGGCCCCAGATCTGGCCGCTCACCTCGGCGG
>JAKZWC010000455.1:0-5135 GCA_047515735.1 Spirochaetales bacterium
GCTGCGCATCGGCGACGCAGTTGCCGCGGGCCTCGCCGTCCACCGCTCCGTGGTGGAGGCGGAGGCGGGCGCGCGTTCGGCGGCGCTCGCCCTGCGCCTTGCTGAGATCGACCACAGCGGCGTAGCGGTCACGCTGAGTGCTACGCCGGCGGCGAGCGTCGACCTGGCGCCGCTGCAGACCGGCACGTTCAGCGACGTTGCCGACACCTTCAGCGTCGGTGCCGGCGGTACGGTCAGCGCCGCCGTCGGCCTGCCATGGGGCATGGAGATAACGGGCAGCTACACCGGAGAAGTCGACCTCGACGGCCCGGAGCCGGTCGCTGACAGCCTGATCGACACGCACAGCCTGTCGGTTTCCCAGGATCTGCTCCCACCCGCAGGGCTTTCGGCGTCTGCGCTGGCCCTGTCGGAGCGCCGTGATCAGCTTCGCCTGGCGCGCCTGCGCCTGTGGCGCGCACGCAACGCCGTGGCGTTGGAGGTCGCGCGCGCCTTCCTGACGCTGACCGGGCGCGAGGTGGCGCTGGCGCTGGCGGAGCAGCGCCTGGTGTTCGCCGAGCGTGACCTGGCACACACCCGGTCGCGGGTCGAGCAGCAGGCGGCCAGCCGGCTCGACCTGCTCGATGCGACGATTGCCGTTGCCGAGCAACGCAACGCGCTCGCCGAGCAGCGTGCCGTCCTGACCCTCGACCTGGCCGAGTTTTTCGCCGACCTCGACCTGTCGCCGGGACCGCTGACCGTCCCGGAAGCCGACCTTGACGCACTGCGCAGGAACGCCCGGGCGCTGCTCGCGGAGCCCGCTCCGCCGGGGGCGATCGGTACCGCGCTGGAAGTATTGGAGGCGGCAGCCGCGCTGGCCGGCGCCGAACTGCGGGCCGAGCGCGCGCAAGCCGGTCTGCTACCGGAACTCTCGCTCAGCCTCGACTATCGCAAGCCGCGCTCGGCATCGCGCCCCGGTTCGCTCAGCCTGTCGATCACCGGCAGTTACACCCTGTACGACGGCGGCCGCAGGACGGTGGCGAGCGAACAGGCGCAGGAGCAGGCGGCTACCGCCCGGCGCAATCTGACTACCACCCGCACCAATGTAGAACGCGCCTTCGAGCGTGCGCGTCTGGAACTGAGCACCGCCCTGGCCGCGGAAGAGCTGGCTGCGCTGCAGTTGGAGCGCGCTCACCTGCGGCTGGAGCAGGCAAGGCGACGCCACGACGCCGGTGCGATCAGCACGGCCTCCCTCGAGGAGGCAACGTTGCAGCTTCGCGAGGCGGAGGCTGATGTACGCGCGGTCGTGCTGGCCCTGGGAAGCGCATACCTGTCGCTCACCAGCGACCTCGGATTGGACCTGCAGCAGGAACTGACAGCTATCTCGCGGTGACTGCGGCGCCCTATCCGGGCGTACGCTGTCCGGTAGGGATATGGATCGTAAAGCATGCTCCGTTGCCGGCAGTGGCATTGATCTTCCAGCCGTGGGCCTCGACGATGGAGCGTGCCACGGCCAGTCCCAGGCCGCTGCCCGGCTCGGGTCGAGCGGCGGCGCCGCGGAAGAACGGGTCGAAGACGTGTGCAAACTGCTCGGCGGGGATGCCGGGTCCGCTGTCCTGTACCGCGACTTCGACCTGGCCGTTGTGCTGCAGCGCCGCGAACCGGATACGGTCGCCGTTGCGGGTGTATTGCAGCGCATTCTCCATCAGATTGTCGGTAACGCGCGTGAACAGACTCCAATCCGCGTCCACAACCAGGTGGTCAGGCAGGTCGATGGCCGCGTCGAACCGGCGTCCGAGCAGGAGCGCATCCTCGCGGTAGTCGGCCGCCAGACCGCCGAGCACCGCCGTCAGGCTGCGCGGCTCGCGCTGCATCCGCCACTCGCCGGTCTCCATGCGCAGTAACTCGTTGAGGTCTGCGATCCTGGTCTCCAGCAGATCCACCCGATCCCGGGCGATGCGCAGGTAGCGCAGCTCCGCCCCGCGGTCGCGCGCCATGCCGTCCTGCAGCGCCTCGAGGTAACCCTTGATGCTGGTCAGCGGCGTCCGCAGATCGTGCGATACGGCCATCAGGAAGCTGCGCTTGCGCTCCCGCTCGGCGCGCAGCATGCGCCGTTCCTCGATCAGCGAGCGCCGCATGCGGTCGAACGAGCGCGCCACCGCGGCCACCTCGTCACGGCCCTCGGCATGCAGTTCAAAGTTCAGGTCGCCGGCGGCGATGCGCTGGGAGGCGCGTTCGAGATCGCCCAGCGAGCGGCGCAGCACGTGAGCCAGCCACCACACCAGGGCGACGCCAATGACGATAAGGGTGGCCAACCCGTAGCGGCCGCTGTCCAACAGCCAGCGCCAGCGCAGCCACCAGGGGCTCGGCCGACGCTGCACCTCGAACGCCGCCCCCACCAGGGCGCCCTCGACGAAGATCGGGAATTCCAGAATCCGATGCTCGGGCGGCGGGAACCGCGCCGCCAGCATGCCCCGGTCGACGCGTTCGCCCGCCGCTATGCCGGCTACGGACGAGGCCAGGACTGCGCTGTCGGAGTCCACCACTACGGCCTCGTGACCGGCCGGCGGCTCAAGGGTGCTCACCTGCGCCCAACTGGGTGCAACCTCCTCCGCCAGCCAGGTACGTACCGCATGAAACGCTGCGAAACGGGCCTCCTCCCGGGCGCTGAGGGACCGTGAGTCGATATAGCTGAGCAGACCCACCACCCCGACCGGCACGCTCACCACCGACACGACCAGCAGGGCGAGCCTGGTTCTGATGGTCACGTTTCGAAGCTCACCGCGGCGGCGGGGGCGCGGTAGCCGACGCGTGGTACCGTCTCGATCAACGGGGCTGCGCCCGGACGGTGCAGCTTCTTGCGCAACCGCTGCACGTGCACGGTGACCGTTGACAGGTCGCCGAAGCGGTTGCCCCACACGCTCGCGTACAGCTCCTGCGGCGTGAAGGCGCGCCCGGCGTTGCACACCAGGTAGGCAAGCAGATCGAACTCCTTGGGAGCCAGCGTCACGCGGCGGTCGTCGCGGGTGACGGTGTATTCGTTCAGGTGGATGAGGTAGTCGCCGAACCGAACCGCCCGTACCGATGGCGCCGGCCCGCGCTGCAGGTAGCGGAGGTTGGTCCGCACCCGCGCCAGCAGCACGCGGGGCGAGAACGGCTTGGTGACGAAGTCATCCGCCCCGACACCCAGACCGAGCACCTTGTCCTCATCGGAGTCGCGCGCCGACACGATGATCACCGGGGTAGTGTGGTGCGCGCGAAATTCCTTCAGGAACTGGAATCCGTCGCGGCCGGGCAGGTTGATGTCCAGGATCACCAGGTGGAAGACCATCCCGCGGAGCATGCTCTCCGCCTCCTCGGCCGAAGCCGCGCACGTGCTCTCCAGTCCCTCCTTGTCCAGATACAGCTCGATCAGCTCGGCGATGGCGGCGTCGTCCTCTACCACCAGGACGTGGGCGGCGGCGACGTCAGGATGCTCCGCCACCGCCGTTCCGGACTGATCCGGTGCGATCGTCAGCCACCGCCGCCGCCGAACCCGCCGCCACCGCCACCGAACAGCGCGCGCGGGCCACCGATCGCCTGGAGTTGCTCCTGCAGGAACTCCAGCCTCCGCGGCTCGTCATTCTCCAGCGACGGATCTTCCTTCAGTTTCGCGTCGTAGGCCTTCTTGACCTCTTCGTTCTGCAGCAGGCGCTCTATCAGCGCCTCGCGGCGTTGTTCCGGCAACTGCGCCAGACTGAAGCCGCCACCACCGCCGCCGGCCGCACCCGCGGCTGCTTGCCCTGCCGACGCACCGGCGGCCGCCTGATCGGCGCCGCCCGCCTGGCCACCGGCACCCCTCTGACCGCCGGCGCCCGCCGCACCTTCACCGCCGCCGGCTGCGCCCTGACGTGCCGCTCCGGCGCCGCCACCTGCTCCGCCACCGCCGAACAGCGCCTGCGGACCGCCGATCGCCTCAAGTTGCTCCTGGAAGAACGCCAGGCGTTTCTCCTGGTCGGTTTCCAGGTCGGGGTCCTCCTTCAGCTTGGCGTCATAGGCCTCCTTGACCTGGGGGTTGGCCAGCAGACGCTCCACCAGCGCCTGCCGCCGTTGTTCCGGAATCTGCGCAAGGCTGAAGCCACCGCCACCGGCGCCGGCGGCGCCACCCTGGCCGCCGTCATCAGCGGCCGCCGGCGCGCTGGCGCTCGCGCTTGACTCACCATCTGCGGCGGCGTATTCCGCACCCTCCGGCAGCGGTTCTCCCGCCGCCCGTACCGGAGCGCCGTCGCGCAACGACTCGTTCCCAATCGTCACGACCACATCGCCGACACTCAGGCCGCTGGTGATCTCCACCAGATCCTGTGCCGACAGCCCCACCGCCACCGGCGTGCGCACTGCTACCCCTTCCTGTACGCGGTACACGATGCTCTGGTCCCGCTCCAGGAGAATCGCGCGCTTGGGCACTACCACGGCATTGGGCCGGGTCTCGGTCGGCACCAGGACGGTGACGAACGATCCCGGCACCAGCGCACCGGCGCCCATGCCGGCGCCGTCCAACTCCACGGTGACCTTGACGGTGCCCGACTCCGCCTCGACCACCGGACTTATGCGGTCGATCACGCCGCTGGCCCGCACCCCGCCGGCGGCCTGAATTTGTACGCCCAGTCCGGCACGCAGGCTCTGCCGGCCGGCGTCGGGAATGTGAATCACCGCCAGCAGCGGATCGGGATCGAGCACGTGAAACAGGCGGGTATTGGTCGAGATGGTAGCCCCCGGGGTCACCGACCGCTCGCCGACGATGCCGGTGATCGGCGAACGGACCTCGGTATTGGCGAGCTGCTGCCGGGAACGCTCCAGGGCGATGGTGCGCAACTCGATCTGGTAGCGCTGGTTTTCCAGTTCCTGGTCGGTGACCCCGCCATGTTTGGCCAGCTCGGCCGTGCGGGCGTATTCCCGCTGGATGTTGTCGTAGTGCGGCTGGGCTTCAGCCAGGGCCAGACGCGCGTCGCTCGGATCCAACTGCGCCAGCAGCTGCCCTCCGCGCACGGCATCGCCTTCTTCCACCAGCACCTCGACCACTTCACCGCTCGCGCGTGCCAACACGTCGAGGGATCGCTCGGCGCTCAGCGTGGTGGTCGCCACCAGAAAGTTGGACACGGTTTCCCGCACCACGTCCGCGG
>JAKZWC010000456.1:0-25073 GCA_047515735.1 Spirochaetales bacterium
GCAGCTCGCGGAAGTGGTCGTCGCTCAGGTCGGGGTAGTCGCGCCACTGCCGTTCCGTCTTGGCCGCCACCGCGTCGCTAACGATACGCAGCTCCCGCCCGGTTTGCAGCGCCGTGACGTAGGTGGCGCAGGCGCGCTCGAAGTAATAGAGATCGTCGAACGCCCGCGCCACCGTCTCGCCGATCACCATAACCCCGTGGTGGCGCAGGAGCAGGATCGGCGTCTGGCTCGCCAGCCGGGCGACGCGTTCGGCCTCGTCGTCCAGTCCCATGCCGTCGAAGCCGTCATCGACGGTCACCCGCCCCCAGAAGCGCATCGCGTTCTGATCGATGGGCGGCAGCGTGGGATCGGCGAGACAGGCCAGCACGGTGGCGTATGGCGAGTGCAGGTGCAGCAGGCAGCGCGCCTGCCGCACCTGCCGGTGGATGGCGCCGTGCAGCGCCCAGGCGGTCGGGTCGGGGGCGTCCGGACGCCGCATCGTGTGCTCGTCGCCGGCTTCGAGCAGCAGCAGCTCGCTGGCCCTGATGCGCGAGAAGTGGCGGCCGCGCGGGTTCATCAGGAACCGCGTGCCGGCGTCGTCGACCGCGACACTGAAGTGATTGGCGACCGCCTCGTGCAGATCGAGGCGCGCCGCCCAGCGAAACGCGCAGGCGAGCGCAATGCGCTCGGCGGCGAAGTCCATATGCTACTCCTCCCCCGGCTCCAGCCAGGGAGCTGTCAGACCGAGCCGTGCCAGTTTCTCCTCCGCCTCGCCGCGCTCGCGGTTGCGGCGCAGTCCGCCACCGCCGCCGGTACCGTCCGCGGCGGCCGCGCGCGGGCGCAGCCACCCGGCCTGCTCGGCCAGGCGCAGCGCCTCCCCACGCCGTCCCCGGTTCAGGCAGGCCACGATTTCGCGCTCCACGCGGGTCAGCAGCAACGCCCCGGAGCGGTAGTCGAGGTACGCCTCCCAGGTGACCGGCACCCAGCGGCTCACTACCTGCTCCGCGATCAGCGTCGCGTAAGCGCGAATCTCCTCCTGGGCGTGGTGGTCGGCGCGCAGGCTCAGGAAGTGAAGCAGATTGTGCAGGTCGATCTTCCAATAGGCCTCGGTATAGGTGGACAGCGGCAGGTCCTTGCGTGCCTGCTCGCGCGCCACGCCGGCGTCCAGACGTTCCTGGTACACCTCCCGCGCCTGCTGCTGGTGCTCCCGCTCGCGCGCCGAGAGGCGGGCCCCGACCTCGGGATCGATGTGGCCGGCCGAGCCCTGGCGGTTGGCCGCGGACTGCCGCCGCCACTGCCCGGGCTCGGCGCGGCTGGCGGCGTCGATGGCCAGCGAGTAGCGGGTGGAGTATTCGTTGACGTTGGCGGTGCGGTGGCGGATCCACTGGCGCCAGCAATCCATCGGTACGCGTACGTGCAGCTTGATCTCGCACATTTCGAACGGGGTGGTGTGGCGGTGCCGCAGCAGGTAGCGGATCAGGGTGCGATCTTCGCTCACCCGCCTGGTGCCGGCGCCGTAGGAGACCCGCGCCGCCTGCACGATGGCCGCGTCCGAGCCCATGTAGTCGACCACCCGCACGTAGCCGTCGTCCAGCACCGGCAGGCGCCGGCCCAGGATCGCGTCCAGCGGCGGCGCGCACGGGCGGCCGCCGCCGTCCGCGGCCTCGCTGTTCACCGGCCTGCCGCCGGCCCGGCGTGCCGGTCGTCGCCCCACCTCATCCGGCGGCCGCGAACAGCTCCTCGCCGCGCTGCAGGCGGCGCGCGATCATCGCGGTCTGGTAGCCGGCGCGGCGCGTCGGGCAGTGGGCGGCGAGGTTGCGTACCACGCCGACCATGATCTGTTCCGCGCCGGCGTCGTTGCCGCGCGCCGCGAGCTGGGTGGCGGCCGCCTCCAGTACCTGCAGGGTATGGAAGTCCAGGTCCTCGCGCAGGGTGGCGAAGGCCAGGGTGTCCACCAGTCGTCCGAGGTGGGTGGGCCAGTCGGCCGCCGGCGCCCGCAGGTAGCCGCTGACCAGCTCCGCCGCGCGCTCCACCTCGGCGCGGTTGTCGAGCAGCAGCAGCAGCTCGTCGAGCAGCGCGCCGGGGGCTTCCGGCGCGGCGGCCCCCCGTGCCGCCCCCCGCTCCGCCGGCAGCCTGGCCGGCGGCACGTTCAGGTAGCGGTCCATGTAGACCGCGATGGCCGCCTGCAACAGTGCCCGCACCACGTCGGGCGCGGTGCTGCGCAGCAGGGCCCGCTGCACGGCGTTGCAGAAGATGAAGGTGTGCTGCGGATTGAACCAGTCGCTGACCTCGTTGGAAGTGGCGAAACGCGCCAGCCGCAGACCCGCGGCGCGGGTGACGGCAGCCCCCACGGCGGCGGGCGCCGTCCCGTCGCGGAGAGCCGCCTCCACCGCCGCGATCACCTGCAGCGGATCGTCGCCCAGCAGCTGCGCCACCAGGGCGTCCTCCGCGGCAGCGGGCAGCAGCGCGGGGCCGCCGCTCGCCACCCCGGCCAGCCGTCCCTCGGCGGCGCGTACGGCGGCGGCGATCTCCACCGGGTGGTGCCACGGGGTGCCCTCCTCCTCGCCGCGGGCTGCGGCCAGACTCGGTGCCAGCAGCGCCAGCAGGTCCGGCGGGCCGGCTCCGTTGAGCACGTCGCTCAGCTCCAGCGCCTTGTTGCAGGCGTCGAACAGGTGGCCGGTGTTGGCGTAGAGCCGCTCCGCGGCGGCGCCGTACAGCAGGTCGGCGAGCTCCTCCGCCGGCAGCTCGTTGGCTACGCCGGTGAGCAGGGTGCGCTCCACCGCGTCGCGGTGGCGGGTGCGCACCCACTGCCGCAGCCAGCCCTTGAGGGCGCCGTGCGCTGCCGGCGTGGCCAGGGGATCGCGCGGCCGCCGGGCGGGGGCGGCGTTGGCCTCGGCGGCGAGCTGGCGCACGGCGTAGCTCAGCCCCAGGTAGAGGGTGGCGCGGCTCAGGTAGGGGGCCAGGCGGGCGACGCAGGTGAGGCGCACCATGCCCTCGCCGAAACTGGAGACGTTGGCCGCCGCGTACTCCACCACCCCGGCAAGGATCGGGGCCAGCTCCTCGCCGGCGCTCAACAGGCTGATCAGGCTCTTGGCCTGCACCAGCCCCACGTCCAACTCCATGCCGCGCCGCAGGCGCAGCCGGTGGTAGGCGGCGTCACGCGCCTGCCGCGGCCGCGTCGCCACCCACACGCTGTCGCCGCGCACCTCGGTGGCGTAGGTAATGGCATCGTCGGCCCACAGATCGAAGGTGCAGCCGCTGTCGAGCTCGAAGCGCGCCTCGTGCCAGTGACAGGTCAGGATGCCATCCTTGACGCTGCCCCGGTCGAGCGGAAAGCCCATGTGCGGGCAGCGGTTGTCCACCGCGTGGATCTCCTCGCCGGCGGCAAATACCGCCACCGCCCGCTCGCCGGCCTGGGTCACCATCACCCCCCGCCGCCGCACCTCGGCCAGCGCGGCCACGCGAACCATACCGTTGCCGTTATCCATCGCCACCCTCCGTCAGTCAGTCGGTCAGTGATGGAACAGACGCAGTCCCGTCATCGCCATCACCAGCCCATGCTCGTCGCAGGCGCGCACCAGATCGGCGTCCCGCAGCGACCCGCCCGGCTGCACCACGTAGCGTACGCCGCTGCGCCGGGCTACGTCGATACTGTCGCGGTGGGGGAAGAAGCCGTCCGACGCCAGCACCGCGCCCTCCATGCCGGCCAGCCATTCGCGCCGCGCGGCCGCACTCAGCGGCGCCGGCATGCGCTCCACCTGGGCGCGCAACCAGGCGTCGTCGGTAGCCTGCACCCCGCCCACGAACTGTGTAGTCCAGGTATCTCGATCATGGCGCCGCACGCCGGGACGAAAGCGCACCTCCTGCAGCGCCGGATGGAAGCGCAGGTACCAGGCGCACGCCTTCTCCACCGCAAGCTGGGTGCAATGGATGCGCGACTGCTGGCCGGCGCCGATGCCGATGGTCTGCCCGCGATACACGATGCACACCGAGTTGGACTGCGTGTACTTGAGGGTGATCAGCGCCAGCAGGATGTCCGGCACGACGGGTGGCGGGATCTCGCGCGCCGCCGTCGGTATGTCGGCCAGCAGCTCCGGACCGATCGGCGCGCCGTTGCGCTGCTGTTCCAGGGTGACGCCGAACACCTCGCGCCGCTCGCGCTCCGGAGGGCGGTAGCGCGGGTCGATCGCCAGCACCCGATAGGTGCCGCCCTTCTTGGCCCGCAGCAGCTCCAGCGCCGCGGCGGCGTATCCGGGGGCGATGATGCCGTCGGAGGTCTCTCGCTTCAGCAACGCTGCCGTAGCCCGATCCACCTCGTCGCTGGCCGCGGCCCAGTCGCCGTACGAACTCATGCGGTCGGCCCCGCGAGCGCGCGCGTAGGCGGCGGCAAGCGGGGAAAGCTCGCCGGTGCCGGCCGCGAACACGCGCCGTTCCGCCGCGCTCAACGGGCGCCCGAGCGCGGCACCCGCCGGGCTGACGTGCTTGAACGAGGCCGCCGCCGGCTGCCCGGTGGCCGCGCGCACCTCGCGCACCAGTTGCCACGAGTTGAGGGCGTCCAGGAAGTTGACGTAGCCCGGGGTCCCGCCGAGCACCTCGAACGGCAGCGGCCCGGCGGCCGCCACGCGCGCCGGCTGCTGGTGCGGGTTGGTGCCGTAGCGCAGCGCCAGCTCAGCCAGCGGCGCGCTCCTGCCCGCTGCCGGAGACCGCCGCCTCGGCGCGCCGCAGCTCTGCCACCTGGTGGCGGAAGGCAGCCGACTGCAGCAGCGGGACGCGCCGCAACTCGGCCAGGGAAGCGGCCCCGCACAACGTCATGGCGGTCCTCAGCTCATGCTCGATGCGGTCGATCAAGGCCACTGCGCCGGCGCTGCCGGCCGCCATGACGGCGCGGATGAAGGGCAGCGCCATCGCCCCGCAGGCCGCGCCCATGGCCACCGCCTTGGCCAGGTGTACGCCGTGGCGCAGGCCGCCGGAGGCAATCACATTGCCGGCCACGTCGCCGAGCAACGCCAGCACCACACCGGTGGGCAGCCCCCAATCGGCGAAGGTGTCGGCGCTCGCCGGCTGCTCGCCGGTCAGCCGGCGGCCTTCCACCTGCACCCAGTTGGTGCCGCCCGCGCCGGCCAGATCCACGTAGCGCACGCCGCAGCCGAGCAGGCGCCGCACCAGTCCGGGGCGAATACCGAAGCCGGTCTCCTTGACCACCACCGGCAGGCCGCATTCGCCGACGGCGCGCTCGATGGCGCCGAGCAGGCCGCGGAAATCACGGTCGCCGCCGGGTTGGAACAACTCCTGTCCGGCGTTGAGATGCACCACCAGGCCCTGCACCTCGAGCCGTTGCAGCACCCGGCGCAAGGCGCCGCCGTCCAGGTCGCGGAGCTGGACCGCGCCCAGGTTGGCCAGCACCGGCACGTCGGGCGCCAGCGGCTTGACGTGAAAGTCGGCAAAGGTCGCGGGGTCCCGCAGCAGCGGGCGGATCGACCCTAACCCGACGGCGATGCCGGCCTGTTGCGCCGCCGCCGCCAGCGCACCGTTGGCGGAACGCCCGCGCCCGGAGCCCCCGGTCATGCACGAGACCATCAGCGGCAACCGCAGCGTGGCGCGCAGAAAGGGCTGGGCCGTATCCACGCCGGCACTGTCCAGCTCCGGCAGCGCCTGGTGCAGCAACTGCACCTGATCCAGGCTGGAGCCCGTGCGCGCCGGATCGGGGTAGCGCTCATCGTCGAGACAGATATCGAGATGCTGCTCCTTGCGGCGGCTGATCTCGGTGTCCGCGCTGGTTCCCACCGGCGTCGGCTTACCGGCCCCGCAGTCCGTACACGCGGTACCCGTCAGCCCGAATCGACTGCAGATAGAAGCTGTGCTCCGGTATGCGTGCGTCCGCGGGTTCCGCGGTGCTCCACCCGGCGCGGCGACGATCGCCGATCCACGCGTCGTAGTCCGCCAGCGACGCTTCCTCGCCGTCGTTCATCGCGCGCTCGAGGCACCAGCCGCCGATCACGTCCGCTGCCCGCCCGCTGACGCGGCCGACAAGCGCCAACGCGGTGTTGCCGGAGCCGTAGGCCACCAACGTAACCTGCTTGCCCACCAGCGCCGACTGCAGTTCCTCGTGGCGCGTCGCCAGCAGCGCCGCCAGGCTCAGGAACATCGATCCGGAGTACACGTTGCCCACCACCGTCGCCGGCGCCGTACCGGCGCTGAACCGGCGCCGGGCCAGGAACGCGGCGGCGGCGGCAGCGTCGGTACCGAGGTGGCGGCGCACCAGATCGGCCATGGTCTCCTCCGGCAGCGACCGGAACGGCACGTGCAACGCGAACAGGTCGGTCTCCTCCAGCAAGGCGGCCATGCTGCAGCCGCGGCGGGCACACAGGTCGAGCAGTGTCTCTTCCACCGCCCTGCGGTAGCAGTCGATGGAGTAGCGCCCCTTCACCCGCGCGGTGACCGAGCCGAGCGGCCGAAAGAAGTCGTCCACGTCGCGCGAGGAGTGCCCTACCGCTCCGAGATCGAGCTCCAGCAGGCGCGGGGCGGGCTCCACCAGCAGCGCCACCGCGGCGGCGCCCTGGGTAATCTCGGCGCTGCTCCCCGGCGGATAGCGGGCCTCGTCGGTGCAGATGATCAGTCCCCGCTCCCCGCCGCCGCGACTCGCGCCCAACATGGCGCCGACGCTCACCAGGCCGATCGCTCCGCCGGCGCAGGCGTGCTGGATATCGAACGTGGAAACCGCCTGCGGAATGGCGTATCCGGCACGCTGCAGCAAGCCCTGCACGTAGGCGGCGATCGGCTTGGAATGGTCGACGCCCGTCTCGGTGCCCACTACCAGATAGCGCAGCGAGGCCACCTCGGCGGGGCTCAGCCGCGCCACCAGTTGCAGGGCGGCCTGCGCGGCCATGGTCGCCGCGTCCTCCCAGCAGTGGGGAAAGCGGAGCGACACCTGACCGGTGCGCGCCATGGAGCGCTCCAGCGCGCGCGCCCATTGCGGGTCTCGAAGCCGGTGGCGGGCGACGATCTTTTCCAGCGGTATCAGTGGGCGGGGGATGTGGACGGCGATGTCGCCGATCCCGAGTGCCGTCTCCATCAGCGACGCGCACCTACCCTACTCCCCGAGCCGTCCCTCTGTCCAGCGCGGCGCAGCGCCCGGCCCGGCGGGCTCGGGGTCCACCTGGTACGCACGACGATCGCCGCGGCGCACTACCGGTACCAGGACGGCAGGAACCGCCTGACCCTGCTGATCCGCGCCCGCCGCCCGTTTTCTCCTACCCGATCGCCCGTCACGGGCCGCGGTGAACCAGCAGGCGCCCCGGCTGCTGCTATTCGCCGCCTGACCATGCCCGCGCCTCGGGCCGCGACCGCCGACTGCCGAGGGACGCGGGCCGCGCCTTCAGTTATGCTGCGGGGCCGTCATGGACACCGTGCGCACCGCCAACTTCTTCCTGCTCATCATCGCTATGCTCGCGCTGGGTGCCATCCTCAAGCTCGCCCAGAGCGTATTCATACCGCTGCTGATCGCGCTCCTTCTCACCTACGTGATGGATCCCCTGATGCTGGTGCTGCGGCGCGCCCTGCCGGTGTGGCTGGCCACCGCGATCACGGCGCTGGTGTTCCTCGGCGTGCTCACCGGATTCGGCATCCTGGCCTGGGTCAACATCGCCGCGCTCGGGCGCGGACTGCCGCTGTATCAGGACGAGCTGCTGCAGCTCGCGCGCGGCGTCGACGCCTGGCTGCAGGCCACGGTCGGCGCGCCGCTGGAGATCGAGCTGGACCTGACCGGGGTGGCCGAGCTCGGCGCCGTGTCGATTCCCAGCTTCATGTTGTCCACCGCCCGTTCCACCGTGACCGTCGTGCTGGCGTTCCTCATGGTGTACCTGTTCGCAGTGCTGTTCCTGGCCGGGAAGCATTACTTTCCGCGCAAGCTGGTACGCGCATTTCCGCGTACCGCGGCGGGGGTACAGAGCCCGGTGCTCGTGATTCTGAAACACATCGATGACAGTCTGCGCCGCTTCATCGCCGTCAAGACCGTGATCAGTCTCGCCGTCGGCGGCCTCACCAGCGTCGTGGCGGCGCTGTTCGGAGTCGCCTTCCCGGTGGCCTGGGGGTTGCTCACCTTCGTGTTGAACTTCATCCCGTACGTGGGCTCCGTCACCGCCGTCGTTGCCTTCTCCGTGTTCGCGCTGGCGCAGTTCGGCGCCTGGGCGCCGGCGCTCGGCGTGTTCCTGTGCGCCCTGGCGCTGCAGACCCTCACCGGGACTGTCGCCGAACCTGCGCTGATCGGCGATATCCTGAACCTGTCGTTGCTGGTGGTGTTCGTGTCGATCCTGTTCTGGGGCTGGCTGTGGGGACCCGCCGGGATCCTTCTCGCCGTGCCGATGACCGCCGCCGTCAAGGTGATTCTGGAGAACATCCCGGTCACGGCGCGGCTGGCGCCCCTGCTGGAAGGAGTCCGAGGAACTACCCGCCAGCGCTGAGCAGCCGGGCATGGATCCGCTCCAGGGTGGCGCGATCGCCGAAGCCGCCGGCCTTGGAAATCACCGCCGTGCCCTCCCACGGGCCGGCCACGACCCGTCCCCACGGCACGTAGGGCTCAGCTTCGCCGGCCAGCGCCACGGCGCCGATGCCGAGGCGCCGCAAGCAGGCGTAAGCGGTATCTCCCCCCACCAGCATTAGCGAGCGCGGCTGCACCGCGCTCGCCGCCAGGACGTCGCCGGCGAGGTCCGCCAACGCCACGGACACCGCCTCCGACCGGGCCGCAGCCGCCGGGGGCGCCGCCCACAGGAACAGATCGCCGCCGGCGGCGAGGGTCTGCGCCGCCCGAGCCAGCGCCGCGGCGCGCTCCGCGACCACGCTCCCGCCGCCGCCGGCGATGTTCCAGAGTGGCTCCCGGTGGTGCGCCGCAGGCGCCTGCAGACACAACGACAGGTGCCTCCGCGCCGCCGCCAGCGCGGCACGCAACTGCGCCTGCGCGAGGGTGCGGCGCGACCCCGCGACCAGCAGCAGCGGCGCCGCCGCGGACAGCTCCCGGCTGGCACCGGAGGCGTGCCGGCCGCCGTCGCCGTGCGCCGCGGCGGGCGGCGCCAGGGCGCGCAGCAGTCCGGCGGAGCCCGCCCACAGCAAGCGGCGGCCGCAGCGCGGCGTGCGCCGGGCGGCGGCGACGAGCTGCCGCAGGTGGGCGTCGCCGGCGGCATCGGCCGCGACCAGATCCGCACCGGAGCGCAGCGCGCCGGCGAGCTCGCGCTCATCGGCCGGCGCCGCCAGCCGCACGGCGCGGCACGCCGGCCACTGGCGCCGGACGACGTCCAGCACCGCCGAGCCACCGGCGGGGCCCGCTCCCGGCACGATCTCGTCGCGGTAGGGCGTGCTCATCACCGGCTGCCCGTGGACCCGCAACTCGCCGGCCACCACCGTGCGCCCCTGCGCCGGCAGTGCCGGCGTGCAGAGGATGGTGCAGGGGGCCAGCGCCGCGTGCATGGCGGCCAGCTCCGCGCCCAGGTTGCCGCGCAGCGTGGAGTCCAGCTTCTTGAACCACGCCGCCCGCCCTTCCTGTTGCAGGCGGGCGCAGGCGGCCCGCACCCGCGCCGCGGCGGCGGTCGCGCCGGCACCGCGGGACTGGGTATTGATCACCAGCGCGGTGCCCGCCGGCGCGGCGGCGGCGGCGTCCGGGGCCACCTCCACCACGACCGGCACGGAGCCAAGCAGCTGCACGCCGCTGTCCATGGCCCCGGTCAGGTCGTCGGCCACGATGGCCCTGTCCACGGCGCTGCGTTCCTCCACCCGCGCAGCATACCACCACGCCAGCCGCGGCCGCGCCCAGCCGGTCAGGCTTAACCTTGCCGTTGCGGCCGGTTCGCGGTATACCGGGCGTACCTCATCTCGATCAACGAATCGCAAGGAGATCAACATGGCATTCACTCTCGACCTGGGCATGACCGCACCCGACTTCGACCTGCCGGGAGTCGACGGCAACCGCTACTCTCTGGCCAGCTTCGCCGAGGCCCCGGCGCTGACCGTGGTGTTCGCGTGCAACCACTGCCCGCACGTCATCGGCACCGAGGACCGTATGAACGCGCTGTACGCCGACTACCATGGGCGCGGCATGGCGATGGTGTCGATCAACTCCAACGAGACCGACGGCCATCCCACCGACTCGTTCGAGGACATGCAGCAGCGCGCCAGGGAGAAGGGGTTTCAGTTCCCCTACGTGCGCGACGAGAGCCAGGCGGCGGCGCTCGCCTACGGGGCACTGCGCACCCCCCACTTCTACCTGTTCGATGGCGACCACAAGCTGCGCTACACCGGGCGGCTGGACGACAACACGCTGGACGCCGGCCGCGCCACCACGCGCGAGCTGCGCGACGCGGTGGAGGCGGTGCTGACGGGCAAGGAGGTAGCCGTCCCGCTCACCAATCCGATCGGCTGCAACGTCAAGTGGAAGGATCGGGATGGGCACTGGATGCCGCCGGAGGCGTGCGACCTGGTGTGAGCGACGAGCTCTTCGACCTGGTCGACGCCGACAACACGGTGATCGGCACGGTCTCACGGGCGCAGGTGCACGGCAACCCCTCCCTGCGCCACCGCGCCGTACACGTCATGGTGTACGACGAGCGCGGAGCGCTGCTGCTGCAGAAGCGCTCCGCCGGCAAGGACATTCAGCCGGACATGTGGGATACCTCGGTGGGCGGACACCTGGCGGTGGGGGAGAGCTACCGGGAGGCCGCGATACGCGAGACCCGGGAAGAGCTGGGCCTGGAGATCTCCGCTGCCGACCTGGAGCCGCTGCACGAGTACGTGGGCCGCTCGGCAGTGGAAACCGAGCACGTGCGCACCTTCCGGGTGCGTAGCGCAGGATCCTTCGCGGCGCATCCCGAGGAGATCGAGGAGCTGCGTTTCTGGACCCGGGAGGAGCTGCAGGACGCCACCGGCACCGGCGTACTGACCCCCGTGCTGGAGCACGAGCTGGCGCTGGCCGGCACTGGCGACGGCGACCGCGCGGCGGCGCCGCCTGCCGGGGCCACCTTCTCTCTGACCCGCGCCTATCTGGACCCCGCTGCCGGAGCGCGGATGCCGGCCACACCGCCGCCGCGGGCCGCCATGAGTCCCGCCACGCGCGATCTGCACGACGCCATCGACGCCGCGATGCGCCGCCACGGCCAGCCCTACCTGCACCCCGACGGCGAGACCCTGCAGCTCGACCTGTTCGGCAGCGCGCCGCTGGTGCGCTGGCAGGAGCGCAAGGCGGCGGCCATGTTTCTCTCCAGTGAAGCCTGGTCGGGGCTGCCGCAGATCTACGGGCGCTACGGTACCGAGACCGGCCGCCGCCTGATCGCCGCGGTGTGCCGCCTGGAGCAGGCCGCGGGGGCGGTGCTCACCGACGGCGGCATGCAGGCCTGCGCGCTGGCGTTCGACGTGCTGTTCGCACCCGGCAGCCATGCGGTGGTCACCCGTAGCGTGTACAACAAGACCAAGAGCTACCTGCGCCGGCTGGCGGAACGTCAGGGCGGTGAGGTCACGCTGGTGGACGAGGGCGATCCCGAGGCGCTGGAGCGCGCCGTGCGCCCCGCCACCTCGCTGCTGTTCACCGAGACCTTCACCAACCCGCTGACGCGGGCCCTGGACCCCACGCGCCTGGCTGCCCTGGTCGCGCGCGCCCGCGGCGCCGGCGCCAAGAGCCTGCGCGTGGTGGTGGACAACACCGTCGCCACGCCCTGGGGGCTGCGCGAACCGCTGCTGACGGTGCCGGGCGTCGACCTGGTGGTCGCCAGCGGCACCAAGGCGCTGGCCGGCGAGGACCGCGACATGTGGGGGTACCTGGCCGGCAACCAGCTCGACCTGCTCAACGAGGCGATGGACCTGCAGGCCATGCGCGGCGGCATTCTCGACTGGCGCCGCGCCGGAGCGATCCTCGGCGGTCTGGAGTCGGCACCGTCCCGCTTCGTCCGCCGGTGTGCGGCTGCTACCGCGGTGGCGCGCTTTCTGGCCGCCCACCCGCGGGTGGAACAGGTGTTCCACCCCTCGCTGCCCGATCATCCGGACGCGGCCATCATCGCCGCCCACTACCGGCTGCCGGGATCGATGATCAGCTTTCGGGTGCGCGACGCCGATGAGGACGCCACGCGCCACGTGTGCGACGTGCTGGCCATGACCGGCGTGCCGCGCTACGCGCTGAGCTTCGACGGGCTGGCCACCAAGCTCAACCACCACCGCTCGGTATCGGAGTACTTCACCGCCGAGGGCGAGGTGCTGCGCATCGGCGTCGACCGCCTGATCCGTCTCGGCGTGGGAGTGGAGGCGGCGGACGACCTGATCGCGTGCCTCAACTGGGCGCTGTGGCGCGCACCGGAGGTCTCGCCCGAGGAGGTACTCGCGTGGCAGCGGCGGCGGCGCGCGGAGCTGGACTTGCCCCCGGAAACAGCCTAGGACGAGGCATGACGGGTAACGGAGGCGCGCCGGCGACCGGCCCATTCGTGGTGGTCGGCATCGGCGAGCTGCTGTGGGATCTGTTCCCGGATGGCCGCCGCGAGTTGGGCGGCGCGGTGGCCAATCTCATCTACCATGCCACCCAGCTCGGCGACCGCGGGGTGGTGGCCAGTCGCATCGGCCGCGACGCGGCCGGCGCCGACCTGGTGGCGCACCTGCACGAGCTGGGCGTGGACTGCAGCCACCTGCAGCACGACGCTGCCCACCCCACGGGCACGGTCGACGTCAAGCTGGCGCACGGCCATCCCAACTATACCATTCACGAGCAGGTGGCGTTCGACTTCCCGGTACTGGATCGGGGCTGGCAGCAGTTGGCAACCCGCACCGACGCGGTCACCTTCGGCACTCTGGCACAGCGCAACCCGGCCGCGGGCGAGGTCATCGCGGCTTTCGTGGCGGCCTGTCCGCCCCGCTGCGTGCGCCTGCTGGATGTCAACCTGCGCCAGCGGTTCTGGTCGGCCAAGCTCCTGGAACACTCGCTGCGCGCCGCCACGGCGGTGAAGCTCAACGACGAGGAGCTGCCGGCCGTGGCGGCGGCGGTCGGAGTCACGGGCGGCACCGCGCACACCACCCTGCAGCGCCTGCTGGAACGCTACCGCCTGCGCCTGGCGTGTCTGACCCGCGGCGCACGCGGCAGCCTGCTGGTGGCGGCCGGCGCGCCGGCCGTGGAGCATCCCGGAGCCCGGGTGGCGGTCGCCGACACCGTCGGCGCCGGCGACGCCTTCGCCGCGGCCGTGCTCTACCATCTGCTGCGCGGCAGCAGCCTGCAACGGATGGCGGCAGCCGCCAACGACTACGCGGCGTTCGTGGCCACCCGGCGCGGCGGCACGCCCCCGGTTCCGGAGCCGGTAGTGCGCCGCGCGCGCAGCGGTGCGGACGGTTGACGCCGGCGCTGGTCGACACCCACTGCCATCTGGACGACGCGCGCTTTGCCGCCGATCGCGACGCGGTCGTGGAGCGCGCGGCCGCGGCCGGCGTCACCCGGGCGGTGATCCCGGCGACCAGCGTCGCCGGCGCCCGCGCCGCGCTGGAGCTGGCCGAGCGCCACGCCGGGCTGCGCGTGGCCGTGGGCGTCCATCCGCTGTGGTGCGCGGAGCACGGCTCCCTGTCCGAGGCCGTCGCGCAACTCCAGGACCTGGCGCAGGCGCCGGCGGTGGTCGCCATCGGCGAGATCGGACTCGACTTCCATCGCGGCCCGGAGCCGGCGCTGCAGGCGCGCTGGCTCGACGCCCAGCTCGACCTGGCCGCCGCCGCCGGGCTGCCGGTCATCCTGCACAACCGCGACGCCACGCAGGAACTGCTGGCGCGGCTGCGCGCCTGGGGCGAACGCGCCGCGCTGCCACGGCCCGCCGGAGTGCTGCACGCCTTCAGCGCGGGGCGCCGCGCTGCCGACTGGGCGGTCGCCGCGGGCTTCTACCTCGGCTTCGGGGGCATGCTCACGTTTCGCCGCGCCGACGACCTGCGCGGCGTTGCGGCGGCGCTACCCGGCGATCGCCTGGTGCTGGAAACGGACGCCCCCTACCTTGCCCCCGAGCCGCTGCGCGGGCGCCGCAACGAGCCGGCGTTCGTGCGCCACGTCGCCGCGCGGCTGGCGCTGCTGCGCGGTACCGGCGTGGCGCAGATCGCCCTGCAGACGACCGGCAACGCGCTGCGCCTGTTCCCGCGCCTCGCCGGCTGATGCAGCGAGCGCCCGGGCGAGCGCGGCACCGCGCTCGATTGCAACACCCCGTGCAGTTGACGGTTGCACGACGCAGTACCTATCCTACCGGGGACATGAAGGGATCTCCGGTCCGCTTCCTGTGCGTGCTGAGCCTGCTGACAGCGTTGACCGGTTGCTCGTTGGATCGCCTCGCCACGCAAACGGTAGCCGGGCTGATCAGCGGGGGTGGAAGCGACACCGTCATGGCGGGCGACGACGACCCGCAACTGGTCGCCGAGGCACTCCCCTTTACCCTCAAGCTCCACGAGCTGCTGCTCGCCGAGCTGCCGGACGACGCCGCGCTGCTCCTCGCCACCGGCCGCGGCTTCGTGGTGTACGCGGCTTCCTTCATCCAGCGGCCGGCGGAGCGCCTGCCGGACCGCCAGATCAAGTTGCGCATTTCCGAACTGGCACGCGCCAAGCTTCACTACCTGCGCGCCCGCGAATACCTGCTGACCGGTATCGAGCTGCGCCATCCCGGGTTTCGCCGGCTGCTCGCGGCCGGTGACGTAACGGCGGCGCTGGCACTGGTCGATACTTCGAGTATCGACTACCTCTACTGGCTGGGAGCCGCGTGGCTGGGTGCGACCTCCACCGATCCGGCGGACCTTGCCCTGGTAGCCGACGTCCTGCGGGCCGGCGCCCTGCTGGAGCAGGTCGCCGCCTGGGACCCGGAGTACGCCGGCGGCGCGGTACACGACGTGCTCATCGCCTACTACGGCGGCCTTCCCGAGTATCTCGGCGGCGGCGCGCAGCGGGCGCGGCGCCACTTCGAGCTGGCGGTGGCCGCATCGGGCGGCGCCAGGGCGCGGCCGTACGTGGCCATGGCGGCGGCCACGATACGGGACCAGGACGTAGCGCAGTTTCGCGCCCACCTGGAGCAGGCCCTCGCGGTGTCGATGGAGGTCCCGGAGTATCGGCTCCAGAACGCGCTCGACCGCGAGCACGCCGCCTGGATGCTGGAGCACATGGAGGATTTCTTTCTTGAGCTATAACGCGATTGTTCGCCGACCCGTCCTGCTGGCCGTGCTGCTGGCCCTGGTATGCGCCGCCGGCGCGCCCGCGCTGACCATCAAGCTGGGCACCGTGGCTCCCGCCAACTCCTCCTGGGACCTGGTGCTGCGCCGTCTCGCTGCGGACTGGTCGCGGATCTCCGACGGGGAAGTCGAGCTGAAGATCTTCCCCGGCGGCATCGCCGGAGACGAACCAGACATGATCCGCAAGATGCGCATCGGCCAACTCCACGCCGCCACGCTCACCGCGGGCAGCATGAACGACATCTACCCCGGCGTGCTGGCGCTGGCGACGCCCATGCTGATCCGTACCAACGAGGAGATGCTCGCCGTGCTGGGCGAGGTGGCGCCGTTCCTCGAACAGAAGCTGGAGCAGCGCGGCTTCGTGGCGTTGATGTGGTCCCCCATCGGCTGGGTCAAGTTCTTCGCCCGCGAGCCGGTTCTCAGCCTCGCCGACCTGCGCCGCCAGACCCTCTGGGTCGGCGACGCCGGATCGACCGAGATCCGCGCCTGGCAGCAGGCCGGATTCGACGTGGTGGCATTGCCGCTGACCGAGGTCACCACGGCGCTGCAAAGCGGCATGATCGACGCCTACCTTTCCAGCCCGCTGGCGGCGGCGTCGTTTCAGTGGTTCGGGATCACCCCGCACATGAATGACCTGAGCCTGGCACCTCTGTATGGCGCACTGGTAATCAGCAAACGCGTCTGGGAGCGGATCCCGGAGACCCTGCGCCCCCGGCTGCGCGCCGTGGCGCAGGCGGCGGCCGAGCGGCTGAGCGCCAGCGCCCACGAGCAGGACGACTTGGCGGTGCACGTGATGCGGGCGCATGGGCTGCAGGTCCACGAGGCGACCGCGGCGTTGGAGCAGGCTTGGGAGCGGATCGCCGGCCGCGAGTTTCAGAGCCTGATCGGCGAGGTGATCGATCCTGAAGCCTTCCGTCTGGTGACCGAGTCGGTCACCGCCTATCGCGCTCGCGCCGCTGCTGATTGACGGCGCCACCGACCGCCGGACCGCCGCCGGCTGAGCCGGCTCAGCCGGGCGCCGCGGCAGACCGTCCGGCCGGCGGGCTGCTGGCAGGTATCGAGGATGGCGCCGTGACCGCGGCGCTGTTGCTGCTCGCCCTGCTGCCGGCGGCGAACGTGGTCATCCGGCTGGCGTTCGGCGGCGGGCTGGCCGTCACCACGGAGTACGTACGCCACCTCACGCTCTGGGTGGCGTTGCTGGCCGGCATCGTCACCACCCGCGAGGGCGCCCATCTGGCCCTCAGCAGCGGGCTCCACAAGCTGGCGGGACCCTGGGGCGACCGCACGCGCGACGCCGCCAGTGTGCTCTCGGTGCTGGTCACCACGGCACTTGCCGCCAGCGCGCTGTCGCTGGTGCTGCTGGCGTTCGACCCGCTGCAGCGGGTCGGAGGAGTCCCGATCCGGGCGGCGGTCGCCATCCTGCCGGCGGGGTTCGCGGCGATGGCCGCGCACCTCGTCGCGGTCGCATTCCGGCGCCGCAGCGGCCGCGTCGCCGTGCTCCTGGCGATCCCGGCCGGCCTGCTGATCGGTAGCGGACCGCTGGTCAATGCCCTGCAGGTGGTCGCGCCGGCGTACTTCCCGAGCTACACCCTGGTGCAGGCGGTCGCCGGCGTGGCGGCCGCGCTGCGCCTGCCGCTGGTGCTGGCACTGGTCGCGGCGGCATTCATCGGCACCCCGATCTTCGTGCTGCTGAGCGGCTTCACCCTGCTGCAATTCCTCGCCACCGGCGGTGCGCTGGAGGTGGTGGCGGACGAAGCCTATACCATGCTGTCGCAGCCGCAGGTGCCGGCGCTGCCGCTGTTCACCTTCGCCGGCTTCGTGCTCTCCGAGAGCACGGCGGGCGAACGCCTGATCCGTGTGTTCCGCACCTGGTTCAGCTGGTTCCCGGGCGGTCTCGGACTGATGGCGGTGGTGCTGTGCGCCTTCTTCACCACCTTCACCGGCGCCTCGGGGGTGACCATCCTCGCGCTCGGCGGACTCCTGCTGTTCATGCTCGTCCGCAACGGCTATCGCGACGATTTCGCGGTCGGGCTGCTGACCGCCTCCGGCAGCATCGGGCTGCTGTTTCCGCCGGCGCTGCCGATCATCATGTACGGCGTGATCGCCCAGATCGACATTCGCCAACTGTTCGTGGGCGGCTTCCTGCCGGGCCTGGTGATGGTGCTGGCCCTGGCCGGGTACGCGGTCCTGCACGGCGCGCGGCGGCGGGCGGCCGGAACCGCGCCGCAGCGCTCTCCGGAAACCGGCTTCAGCCTGCGGCAGGCGCTGCTGGCGGCGCGCGGTGCGGCCTGGGAGCTGGCATTGCCGGTGGTCGTCGTGCTGCTCTACTTCGGGGGCATCACCACCCTGGTGGAAACGGCGGCGGCCGCGGCCGTATACGTGCTGCTGGTGGCATTGGTGGTGCGGCGCGACATCACGTTGCGCAGGCTGCCGCGGGTGCTGGCCAAGTGCACTCCGATCATCGGCGGCGTGATGATTATCCTGGCGCTGGCCAAGGGACTCTCCTACTTCATGGTCGATGCCGAGGTGCCGGCGCGGCTGGTGCAATGGGTGAGCGGCGGCATCAGCTCGCGCCTGGTGTTCCTGATACTCCTCAACCTGACACTGCTGGCGGCGGGAGCGCTGATGGACATCTTTTCCGCCATCGTGGTGCTCGGCCCCCTGTTGATCCCGCTCGGCATGTCGTACGGCGTGCACCCGGTCCATCTCGGCATCATCTTTCTGGCCAATCTCGAGCTCGGGTACCTTACGCCTCCGGTGGGCATCAACCTGTTTCTGGCCTCCTACCGCTTCGACCGCGATCTGGTGCACATCTATCGCACGGTGGTGCCGTTCCTGATCGTGCTCGTCGCCATCGTGCTGGTGATCACCTACGTGCCCGCGCTGACCACCGGTCTGCTCTCCGTAATCCGGTTCTGACGGTGACGGGCGGCGTGATTCCCGCTACCCTGGCGCGGGACGTGCGGTCGTGAGTGATCCCTTTCTGGAGCGCTACTGGAGACGCTGGCGCTGGGCGACCTGGCTGCTCTCCGCCATCGTGCTGGCTTCCCTCGGGATCGGCGCCGGCATCGGCTGGCAGGACAAGAGCACCGCGGTGCGCATTCAGGACATCGTCATCGCCACCGTCTCCTGCGCGGTCACCTTTCTGTTCCTGCGCTGGTGCGCCAGGGCGCTGCGCAGCTTCAGCGACCGCTACCTGATAACCCCGGCCAAGGCGGCGGCGCTGGTGGACCAGGCCCTGGCCAAGGGACTGCTGCCGCGCGAGTACCGCCGCTCGCCGGCACGCGACCGGCGGGTAGCCAAGACCATTCGCTACGACCGCAAGATCGGATTCACCGAAGCCGAGATCGAGAAAGACCTGGAGGAGTTCATTTCCTGACCGGCGCCGCGCCGGCCGCACGCGTTGCATTCCCGCCCTCTTGATTCGGCGCGCCGCCGGGGGTAGTCTGCACGGAGCGGAGGTTGACGGGCCCGTGGCCGATACGCGCGGACAGATTCCCTACCTGCTCCAGCTCCTCGACGATGACACCGCTGGCGTACGGCGTCACGTGATGCATGCCCTGGAGGAGTTGGGACCGGATCTGGAGTCGCTGGCGCAACCCCACCTGGCGGATCTCAATCCGGACCAGGAGAGTGCACTGCAACGCGTGCTGACGCGCCAGCGCCAGAACTGGTTGCGTCAGCAGTGGCCGCGGTGGGCCGCGGCGGAGGGCCGCCCGGCGCAGATCGAGACCGCCATGAGCCTGCTGGCGCGGTTCCAGTTGGGCGTCGACTTTCCGTTCTCGCTCGGGGAGCTGCTCGACAGCCTGGCAGCCGAGGCCAGCGCTTCCCGGCGCCGCAGCAGCGTGTTCGGCCTGGCCAAGTTCCTGTTCGAGGACTACGGCTTACGCGGCAATCGCGACGACTACTACAATCCTCTCAACAGCAACCTGATCTCGGTGATCCTCTCCAAACGCGGCATCCCGATCAGCCTGGTAGCCATCTACATGCTGGTGGGTCAGCGCCTCGGTCTCGACATCGAAGGGTGCAACGTACCGCGCCACTTCCTGGCGCGCGCCATCCACGACGGGCGCATCGTGCTGGTCGACTGCTTCGACCGCGGCCGGGTGGTGGAAGCCGAGAAGCTGATCGGCCGCACCTCGGCCAATCTGCGCCAGCTGCAGATGCTGCGCGACGGCGCCAGCTCGGTGCGGACCGTGCAGCGCATGCTGCAGAATCTGAATCATGCCTATCGCCGCGCCGGCGAGCATGACCTCAGCGCCTTCATGATCGAGCTGCTCGGCAGCACCGCCCGGCGCGAGGCCGGCTAACGCCGCAAACCCGTCGCCGGCGGCGCCGCTCTTGGCCCAGCCTCGCCTACCGTACCCACCGAACCAGCTGTGCGGGCCCCCGGCGTTGCCACGAGGGCGGGACGGGATGGGCCGCAAGCAGCGCCGGACGGCGGCGGTTCTGGGGCTAGTGGCGAACTCTGATCGTCCTCGCACTGCGCCGCCGGTGACCCTCGAAGGGGTCGTGGCGCGGGTGGTGTACTCGCAGGAGCAGAGCGGCTACGCGGTGGTGGCGCTACAGGAGCGGCCGGAGGCTCCCGAGGTGATCGCCGTCGGCAGTCTGCTGGGAACGCAGCCCGGGGAGACGGTGCGCCTGACCGGCGGCTGGGCCGAGCATCCCAAGTATGGACGCCGCTTCCAGGTGGAGTCGTACGCCACCATCACGCCGCGCACGGTGGCCGGCCTGCAACAGTACCTGGGCTCGGGGCTGGTGCCCGGCATCGGCCCCGGGTTCGCGCGCCGCATCGTCTCCCACTTCGGGCTCGATACCCTCGAGGTCCTCGACCACGCCAGCCGCCGCCTGCGCGAGGTGCCCGGCATCGGCGCCAAGCGCGCCGAGCGGGTGGCACGCGCCTGGCACGAGCAGCGCGAGGTGCGCGGCATCATGCTGTTCCTGCAATCCCACGGCATTTCCGCGGCCCACGCGCGGCGTATCCATCGCCAGTTCGGTACCCGCGCGCGGGCCGTGCTGCAGGAGGACCCCTACCGCCTGGCGGCCCACGTTCCCGGCATGGGATTCCAGACCGCCGACCGCATCGCCGCCAAGCTCGGCATCGCGGCCGACTCTCCGCAACGAATCCAGGCGGCGGCCCTGCACGAGCTGAGCGCCGCCGCCGCCGCCGGCGATGTCTACCTGCCGGCGCCCGTCCTGCGCCGGCGCACCGCGGACCTGATCCAGCTCAGCGACCAGCGGGCGGCCGAGGAGGCGCTCGCCAGCCTGCGCGAGGCGGGCCGGGTGATCGGCGAGCAACTCCCCGCACCCGGCGGCGGCGAGCCGGTCGCGGCGCAATACCTGCCGCCGCTGTTCGCCGCCGAGCAGCGCGCCGCCGCGCGCATCGTCACCCTGCTGCGCAGCACCCCCAGCGGCGCCGCGGCCACGCCGGCGCCGGCCGCGGCAGGCGCCGGCATCGTGCTGGCCGCGGCGCAACGGGCCGCCACCGAGGTGTTGCTGCGCAGCAAGGTTGCAGTGCTCACGGGCGGCCCCGGCACCGGCAAGACCACCCTGGTGCGCTGGATCGCCGCCGACTCCATCCGCGCCGGCACGCGGGTGGTGCTGACGGCACCCACCGGCCGCGCCGCGAAACGGCTGGAAGAATCCACCGGCATGCCCGCCGGCACCATCCACCGCCTGCTGGAGTTCAGCCCGCGCCACGGCACCTTCACCCGCAACCGGTCCTATCCGGTGGCGGCCGATCTGCTGGTGGTGGACGAGGCCTCGATGGTGGATATCCGGCTGCTGGCGGCCCTGCTGGAGGCGACCCCGGACGGGTGCCGGGTACTGTTCGTGGGCGACGCCGACCAGCTGCCGTCGGTTGGACCGGGCTCCGTGCTGGCGGATCTGGCCGCCATTCCCGGTCTGCCCACGGTGCGGCTCACCGAGGTGTTTCGCCAGTCGGCGGCGAGCCGTATCGTGCAGGCCGCCCACGCCATCAACCGCGGCGAGTTCGATCCCCGGCAGGCGACCGCCGCCGAAAGCGACTTCTACTTCATCCCGCGCCGCGAGCCGGAACAGGTGGCGCAGACCGTGGAGACCCTGGTGACCACCCGCATCCCGCGCCGCTTCGGGCTCGATCCGCGCCGCGACATCCAGGTCCTGTCGCCGATGAACCGGGGGCCGCTCGGCACCGTGCAGCTCAACGCCCGCCTGCGTGCGCGCCTCAACCCGGATCCGGCGGGAGCAGACGGCGGCGGCTTGCGGCACGGAGACCGGGTCCTGCAGACCCGCAACAACTACCAGTTGGAGGTGTTCAACGGCGACATCGGCCACGTCATCGCCGTGGACGCCGACGCGGGTACCGTCGAGGTCGACTTCGGCGGCCGCAGGGTGCGGTACGCGGGTGCCGATCAGGAGGACCTGGTAGCGGCCTACGCCATCTCCATTCACCGTTCGCAGGGCAGCGAGTTCTCGGCGGTGGTGATACCGGTGCACACCCAGCACTTCGTGATGCTGCGCCGCAACCTGCTCTACACCGCGGTGACGCGGGGCAAACAGCTGGTGGTGCTGGTGGGCAGCGAAATGGCGGTTTCCCTGGCCGCGCGCCGCGGCTCCGACCGCACCCGTTTCTCGGCCCTGGCGTTGCGCGCCGCGAGCGCCCGCGACCAGGCGGCGCGCCGCGCCCCGTGACCGCCCTGCCCGCCGCCATGAACGGCTGGTCGGCGATCGGCCTCGGCACCTGGGCCATGGGTGGCGCCGGCTGGCGCTACGCGTGGGGTCGCCAGGACGATGCCGTCTCCGCGGCCACCATCGTGCGCGCCGTCGAGCTGGGCATCAACTGGATCGACACCGCGCCGGTGTACGGGGTGGGTCACGCGGAGCGCCTGGTGGGGCGCACCCTGGCCGCCCACGGGCTGCGGCGGCAGGTGCGGCTGGCCAGCAAATGCGGCTTCCTGTGGCAGCCGGGCAGCCGCCGCCCCTATCCCCGTCTCACCGGTGCCAGCGTGTTGCGCGAGGCGGAGGCAAGCCTGCGGCGGCTGGGCACCGACTGCCTGGATCTGTACCAGATCCACTGGCCGGGTCCGGACTGCGACATCGACGCCGCCTGGGAGTCGATCGGCCGCCTCATCGAACAGGGCAAGGTACGCGCCGGCGGGGTCTGCAACCTGCAGCGCCACGAGCTGACGCGGCTCCACCGCACACGGGCGGTGTGCTCGCTGCAGTTGCCGTACCATCTGCTGGAGCGCAGCGCGGAACGCGAGCTGCTGCCCTTCTGCGCCGGGCACGGCGTGGGCGTGCTCGCCTACAGCCCGCTCGCCTCCGGCATCCTCACCGCGAGCTTCGACGCGGGCAGGCGGCGCCGCCTGCCCGGTGACGACTGGCGCACCCGCGCCGCCGCCTTCAACGGTGCGCAGCTTGCCGCGCATCTGCGGGCGGCAGCCGCGTTGCGCAGCTATGCCGCCGCCCACGGCGGTCGTGCCGAGCGCTACGCCCTCGCCTGGGCGGCGCGGCACCCTGCGGTAGGCGGCGTCATAGTCGGTGCGCGCACCCCGCAGCAGGTCGGCCTGGCCGCTGCCGGCGGCGTGCTGCCGCTGACCGCCGCCGCGCGCCGCCGGCTAGGCGAGCTGATCGCCGGCACGGCGCGGCCGGAGGAGGTCGGTAGTGGCCGGTCGTGAGGGCCGACTAACCGGCGGCGCGCGCTACCGGCAGGCGGCTGCGGATGGTGTCCACGATACGTTCGCCATGCTGGCGGCAGTGTTCGATGAACACGCTGCCGGCCACGGTGCCGGCCAGCATCCCGCCGCATACGAACAGGCCGCGCACCGCCGTCTCGAAGGTCGCCGGATCATGCTCCGGCACGGCGCTGCGCGCGTCGCTGGCTACCCCGAGCTGGCGCAACAGGGTAACCGTGGGGCGGTAGCCGACCTGAAACAGCACTGCGTCGTTGGGCAGCCGTTCGCGGCCGGCGGGACCGCGCAGCACGATGGCAGCAGGCTCCACGCGTTCGACGGTGGTATCGAACCGGGCGGCCACGCTGCCGTCCGCGATACGGCTCTCGATCTCCGGACGGACCCAGTACTTGACCGCCGGGCGCAGCTCGGCGGCGCGGTGAATCAGGGTTACGTCGGCGCCGGCCCGCAGCAGGTCCAGAGCGGTCTCGGCGGCGGAGTTGCCGCCGCCCACCACCGCCACGCGCCGGCCGTAGTACGGGTGGCCGTCATGAAAGTAATGGCTGCACTTGGGCAACTCCTCGCCGGGGATGCCGAGGCGGCGCGGGGTGTCGAAGAAACCGGTGGCCACCACCAGGGCCTCGCAGTGCGGGCTCTGCTCGGCGCCGCGGTGCTCCACGGTCAGGGCGAAGCCGGTGCCGTGGCGGCGGGCGGCGGTGACCGTGCGCCCGGTGCGCACCGGCAGCGCGCAGTGCTCGGCGACGGCGCGGTAGTAGGCGACGGCCTGGCGCCGGCTCGGCTTCTGGTCGGGACAGGTGAACGGCAGTCCGCCGATGGCGAGCTTTTCCGGGGTGGAGAAGAACCTCATGTCGGTGGGGAAGTGATATATGCTGTTGACCACCGTACCCTTCTCGAGGACGACGTGATCCAGTCCGGCGCGGGAAGCGGCGATGGAGCAGGCCAGTCCGGCGGGACCGGCGCCAACGATGATCAACTGGCGAGATTCCATGGTACCTGAGGCGGGGGCGGCGGCTGGCGCAGCATACCAGTCCGCCGCCGCCGGCGGCAACACGGAGCCGCCGCTGGGCGCCGCCGCCGTGGAGCGGTTCCGCGCTCGCGTCTATGCCCACTACCGGAGTCACCAGCGGGCGCTGGCGTGGCGCACCACCCGCGATCCGTACGCCATTCTGGTCTCCGAAGTGATGCTGCAGCAGACTCAGGTGGCGCGCGTGGCCCGCTACTACCCGCGCTTTCTGGCCCGCTTCCCGGACCCCGCGACGCTGGCGCGGGCACCGTTGCGCGCGGTGCTGGAACAGTGGAGCGGACTCGGCTACAACCGGCGCGCGCAGGCCCTGCAGCGAGCCGCGCAGGCGGTCATGCGCGACCATGGCGGCAGCATCCCGGCCGACCGCGCCGCGCTGCAGCGACTGCCCGGAATCGGCCCGGCTACCGCCGGCGCCCTGCTGGCGTTCGCCTTCGAACGTCCGGTGGTGTTCATCGAGACCAACATCCGGCGCGTCTATCTGGACCAGTTCTTTCCCACCGCCACGACCGTTCCGGATCGCGCCCTGCAGCCGCTGGTGGCCTGCACGCTCGACCGCGAGCACCCGCGCCGCTGGTACTATGCACTGATGGACTACGGCGCCGCTCTCGGCCGGCGCGGCCTCAATCCCAACCGGCGCAGCGCCCACTATACGCGTCAGAGCGCCTTCGCCGGCTCCACCCGCCAGCTCCGCGGCCTGCTGCTACGGCTGCTCACCGAGCAGCGTTGCCTGAGCTGCCGGGAGTTGCGCGTACGGTGTGCCGCCAGCGGGCTGCCCGTCGCTTCCGGCGCGCGCCTGGCTGCCGTCGTCGACGCCCTGGTGGCGGAGCAATTCCTGCAGCGCCGCGGACCGCTGGTATGCATTTCCGAGAGCCGAACCGTGGATCCGGCAGCGCGCCGCTGACCGGCGAGGCTAATGGATCATAGGGAGCCTTTTGCAAAATTCCCAAGACAACGCGAATTAGAGACCGGGCAGGCTGGCAGAGGCTGATTCAACAAGGACAGGCCGGCTCGCTCCGTAATATCATGGGTTCACCAAAACAAACATGATGGGAGCGCGGAGCGACCATGTCCCTACGTGCAAGACTATCGACTTACTGGTGCGCCTTTCAAGAGCGCCTGTTCCCGACAATCGAACAAGACCTCGGTCCCCTGGGAGAACGCTACCAGTCCTTCATCACCGTGCTCGAGTTGGTCCG
>JAKZWC010000457.1:0-3483 GCA_047515735.1 Spirochaetales bacterium
CGTGCCAGGTGCGCTCGATGGCGAGGTAGGTTGCGGGCGTGACGGGAGCGACCGGGGTGCCGTTGACCGCGACCGCCGTGTTCCGGGACCAGCGCGGGATGCGCAGCTTGAGACGGAACGCCGCCGGCGCGGACGGAGTGAGGCTCAACGCGACGTACCCCTCGACCGGGTAGCGGGTCTGCTGGCGCAGCGTGACCGCGACCGAGTCGCGCAGCGGCACGGTGAATTCCGAGGGGCCGTACCAGTTGAGCAGGAGTCCTTCGGCGTCCTGCATCAGTGCCCAGTCGGAGACCATGCCCAGGCCGCGGGCGCCGTTCACGGAGCAGCAGTTCAGCTCGGGGGAGCCTTCCCGTCCCTGCCAGCCGAGCGTGACCCCGGAGTCGATGCGCTTGCCGTCCGGCGGGGTGTCGTAGGTGACCCAGCGACCGCTGGCCGAGTGCAGTCCGAGCACGGAGTTGAGCGTGCTGAGCTCGATCTCGTCGGCCACCCGCGCATCCCCCGACAGGCGCAGCATCTCCACGCTGAGCGCGATCCAGGCGATGGTGCAGCAGGTCTCGATCGCGCCCAGGTCGTAAGGATCGCCGACCGCCATCTCGCCGGAGCTGAAGCCGCCGTTGTTGTGGCGGTCGGTGGCGGTGATGCTCCACCAGATCCGCTGCAGCGCGTCGCGGTAGCGCGGGTTGCCGGTGAGCGGATACAGCTCCGCGAGGGCCATGATCGAGTGCAGGCTCTCCCAGCCGGTGTTGGGCAGTTCGAAATACTCCAAGCCGGCCAGGGTTCCGTCCACGTAGTTCCCTGCCAGCGGCCTGCCGCCGGCATCGCAGGCGGCGAACTCGGCCACGAGTTGCTCGGCCAGTTGCAGGTAGCGCGCTTCACCGGTGACCCGGTAGAGCAGCGCCAGCGAGTGTGCCGGCGCCAGGTTCACCTTGCTCCAGCCGGTGTCGACCAGCCGCGGCGAGCCGGTCCCGAGGTACAGGTCGCACAGCCGGTCCGCCATGCGGCTCGCGCAGCGCAGCGCGGCCGTGTCGCCGCTGTCCGCGTGCCACAGCAGCAGTCCCAGCGTGATGTGGTAGTGGCCCCAGGCGTCCCAGGTGTCGCCGCCGCGCACCGGGTCCCACAGCGGCGCTCCCTGGCGGCAGTTCGGGGCGCGATTGGTCAGGCCGTACGGCGACGGCCACGGCCCCAGGTAACCGTTGGCGGCCTGCAACGAGACCAACTCGGCGACGAAGCCGGCGACCACCTCGCGCAGAGACTCGTCGCCGGTCACACGCAGGACCTGCACCGCGCCGGTGAGATACTTGCCGGCAAACTCGCCCGCCCACATCACCATCTCGCGCAGCGGCCGGCGGTCGCGGTCGCGAAACATCTCCAGCAGCGCCGGATTGGCGCGCGGCGCCACCTTCAGCCATTGCTCGGAGACACTGGCGAGATAGTCTCCGAGGACCCCGTCGATGCGATAGCGGGTACCCGCGATACGGTCGCACTGCGGCATGGGCGTACACTCCTGGCAGCAGCGGCACGAACGGCCTGCTGCGTTGCATGCCGGACGCTCCACCGCGGATAATGGCGCCTGTGAAGATACGCGACAAGCTGTGGTTGTGGGGACACGAGGCGGGCAGCCACGACGGCGCCGCCGGCTACGAGGGCACCTCCCGGATCACCCCGGCGGAGGCGGCGTACTACCTCGACCTGCCGAACCTGATCATGGTGCGCTATCGCGACCGCTCCGGCACCCCGCAACCGCAGCCGCCCTACGATCAGTATGCTCTGGCACTACGACCGCTGCGGCGGGTGGTGTGGTCGTTCGTGAACGAGGGCGGGGTCACCGAGGACGACGAGGTGGCGCACGTGCTGGAGCTGGCCGGCAAGTTTCCCAACGTGACCGGGGCGATGATGGACGACTTCTTCATCGACCGCGACCCGCAGCGGCGGTTGGCGGTTCATACGCCCGGGCAACTGCGGGACATCCGCGAGCGCTTGACCGTGGCCGGGCGCAGGCTGGACCTGTGGGCGGTCCTCTACACCCACCAGCTCGGGCGGCCGCTGCGGGACCATCTGGCCGCGTGCGACGTCGTGAGCCTGTGGACCTGGCACGGGCGCGACCTGCAACACCTGGAGCGCAACCTGGGCCGTGCCGAGGCCCTGCATCCCGGCGCGCGCCTGGTGCTGGGTTGCTACCTGTGGGACTACGGCGACAAGCGGCCGCTGCCGGTCGAGTCGATGGAGCGGCAGTGCCGCGCCGGCCTGAGGTGGCTGCAGGAAGGCAGGATCGAAGGGATGATCTTCCTCGCGAGCTGCATCTGCGACCTGGGCCTGGAGTCGGTCGAATGGACCCGGCGCTGGATCGCGGAAGTCGGCCACCGCGAGCTGTGAACGCCGGCAACCGGCCGCGCCGGGCCGGCGTCCCGGACGCGATCGATCCGCGAATGGCGCCGCGCTCATAGCTCGGCGAGGAGCCGGTCGCACACCAGATTCATCGCCTCGACGATCTTGGCGGTGATCTTCCTGCCGTACTCTTCCAGGTCGTCGCAGCGCGGGTCCTCGGCCACCACGATGCCGCACTCGGGGTCGATGATCGAGGTGATCGGGGCGCCGCGTTCGGGCGGTATCCGCGTCAGGTCGACCAGCTCCGGCCGCAACTCCTTGAGGATCGAGGTCTCCCATTTCCCGGCGTGGTGGTCGTGCTCCGGCCGCAGGTACTGTTCCCGTTCGCCGGCGGGCAGCGCGTCGGCGATGGGGTCCGCCTCCATGCCGGCGTAGACGCGGAGGTCCGGGTTCTCACGATTGAACTGCTCTGCCACCGGCTTGGCGTCGTACACCAGCGGGTAGTGGCCGTAGAGCATGAAGATCACTTTGAAGCCGAGGCTCTTGACCTGGTAGAGCATGTGCAGCAGGAGTTGGCGATAGCTCACCAGGTACCCGTGCATGTGGCCGTCCGCCATGAAGCCGTGCGGCAGCCCCATGGCGTCGGCGAGCTTGCCCCGCGGATCGAAGTTCTTGTCGTGGACGTTGCTCTCGCGGTCCTCGCCCCAGAACTGGACCGGCATGCACACCCCGCCGCCGCGCCGCGCCGCGCGGATGCACAGTTCCTGCGCCTTCACCCCGTCGAGCCCGACGGCGCAGTGCTCGCCGTGCCACTCCAGGATGCCGAGGGGCAGGTAGGCGACCGGTTTCCGGTTGCGCGCCGCCACGATCTCGTGCGGCAGCATTTCTTCGTAGCGGACGGTCCTCACGATGGTTCTCCTTCGGCGCTCCGAGCGAGCGGCTTTCTCAGGGTGATGCTGGTGCCGAGGTAGCGGAACGCGTGCCTGGTGTACAGGCCGATCGCCGGCACATTGTCGTACATGGTGTGCAGCGTCGCCTCCCGTACGCCGGCGTGACGCATGTCGAACAGCATTTGCCGCATGAGGGCCATGCCGACGCCCTGCCGGCGATGGCTCGCCGCGGTGGCGACCTCGTAGACATAGCCATGATGCCGCGCGT
>JAKZWC010000458.1:0-10901 GCA_047515735.1 Spirochaetales bacterium
CCGTACCCGCGGTACCGATTACGATCACGGGGATGGGCAGGTGGGCGAGGAGATCGACCAACTTGGCCGCGCTCCACGGCTGACTGAGATACTCGGGCGAGAATAGCCCGCCGACGGAGAATCCGAAGTACTTGAAGAACAGGAACATCAGGATTAGGGCGAGCAGGAAGTTCGGAGTCGCCAGACCGATGAAACCGACGCCGGTCACGGTGTAGTCAACGAGTGAGTACTGGTGGGTCGCCGAGAAGATCCCGATGGGAATCGCCAGGGCGTAGGTGAACAGCAGGGTCGTCGCCGACAGCAACACCGTCAACAACAAACGGTCGCGGATCAACTCCCCAACCGGGGTGTTCCACTGGAAAGACATGCCGAAGTGTCCGCGCACGAATCCGCCCACCCACCTCAGGTACTGGCGGTACACGGGCAGATCGAGCCCATACTGAACTCGGAGGGCGGCGGCCTCGGAATCCGCCATCTCGGTGCCAGCCGCCAGCATGGCCGCCATCCGTGAGGTCAGGAAATCCCCGGGCGGAAGCTGGATGACGGTGAACGAGACGACTGACAGCAGCATGACCACCAGGATCATGTACAGCAGCCGTCTCAGAACGTAGGAAGCCATCTGTGACTGGCTCGAACAAGGGGGCGGATTCGCGTCCGCGAACCGACCCCCTTGCTGAACTCAGTCTACTGCTCGATGTAGAAGGTGCTGGCCTGGTACGGGGTCCAGAAGAAGAAGTCCCAGGCGATGATGCCACCACTGGGGACGTTCCTCACGTAGTTCTTGATCACTACCGGCATGGGCTCCAGACCAACGGTGCCGATGGCATACAGCCCCTTCACGTTGAGCTCCAGGACCTCCCTGCCGAGCCGCATGTACTCCTCGCTGCCGGGTACGGTCTGGTGAAACAACTCGTAGGTGTCCCAGATCTCCTTGACCTCGGCTGGCGGCTCCTGGCCCTGAGCGCCGCCTGTGTTGAGCCACTGGAACCACGGGTACGCGTTGCGGATCCACGGCGGTCGAAAACGCTGGTTGTCGGGATGAATCAAGAACTCGCTGACCTGGGCATAGCCTTGCAGCTGCGCCTCGAAGTCACTGGAGCGAACTTTCTCCCCGGCCAGCGCCGCTGAGATGGTCTTGGCCGTGGATTTTATCCCCACGTCGGTCCAGTAGCCGGCGATGAGCTCGGCGATCTTGGGATACACCTCCCAGGGGCCGGTCTCGATGAGGATGGTCAACGGCTTGCCGTCCGGCCCGAGACGATTCCCGTCGGCGTCCTTCTTGTCCAGACCGATCTCGTCCAGCAGCTGCGCCGCCAGGGCGGGATCGTACTGGGCGTAGTACTCGCCCATCCAGTCTTCGTAGTAGCTGGTCGATGGAATCGTGGTGTACTGCCTTGGCACGGCGCGTCCGAAGAACAGGAGATCGTTCATCTCTCCACGATTGATGGCCACCGACATGGCCTGCTTGAACTTCTCGTTCTGAAAGAACTGCCGCTTCATCGGGTCTGGCACCGTCTGGTTGATCTGCACGGCACAGGCCGCGCCGCGGACGCCGTCGCCGACGATGACACGGTAGTTACCATCGGCCTCGCCTTTCTTGTAGAGGGTGAAGTTCGCCACGGGAAGGTTGCGCGAGGCGATATCGATCTCGCCGGCCACGATCTTGAGATCCAGAACCTCCCGGTTGTCGAACAGCAGCTTGGTGATCCCGTCGGCATAGGGCAGCTGATTGCCCGCAATGTCGATCTTCCAGAAGTAGGGATTGCGCACGTAGTGTTTGTTGCCAAACGAGTCGGTCTCGCTAAGGACCCACGGGTCGAGTACCGGCAGGTCCGTGTCCTGCCAGTTCTGCTGGAAAGTGGCGTGGGACTGGAAGGCGGAATGCCAGGCGTCGAAGCCGTCCGCCTTGGCCTCTTCATCCGCCTTGGCGTTGTATTCGATGTGGTACTGCTGCAGGTAGTGCTTGGGTGCGTAGGGCGGCTGGGGGTTGCGCGCCGCGAGGTAGCTGAGAACCGGCGGATAGGGCACGGCAAACTTCAGCTCGAGCGTGTAGTCGTCGACCTTGGTCAGCTCGTAGAGCGATCCACCGGGCGTCCACGCCTGGGTCTTGTTCGGGGTGAGCTCGTCGTTGCCCTGCACGTCTTCACGCCAGAACACCCAGTCGTCCGCCGTGAAGGGAGCGCCGTCGCTCCACTTCATGTCCCTGCGGAGGAAGAAGGTTGCCTCCGAGCTGTCAGCGTTGAACTCCCAGCCTTTGATCACGTTGGGCTGAATAGTCGAAAGATCCGACGAGACAGTAACGACGGCCTGCCAGCGCAGACTCTCTGCCGGGAAGCCACCGATCTCCGGTCCGATGGTTCCGGTCTGAAAGGTGCCACCGTACTGGCCAATGCCCTCGAGGGGATCCACGACCAGCGGCTCGTCGGGCAGCCTGTCAGCCACTTCCCGCAGCTCACCGGCTGCAACCCGCTGCGCAAGTATGGGTGCTTCGCCGAAACTGCTGATCGAGTTGCCCGTGGCCGCCTCGTAGTCAGCGAGCGTCGGGTAGACCACGAGCTCTCCGGGCGCGGCCCAGGAGAGTGTACCAATGGCCAGTAGGCCCAATACGATGCCCAGGGTTCTGTTCACACCGTCCTCCTCAGATAATGTATCGCGCCGCGACACTGAACGACGGATCAGGCAAAGTCAAGCCAGTGGTGGACTCGTTCAGGACGTATGAATACCAGCATCAGCCAGGAACTGTGCCGGAGTACGTTGACCGAGCGACTGGTGAGGGCGGAGGTAGTTGTAGGTGTCCTGCCAGCGTCCAGCCCGAAGGCGGCCGGCCCTCGCGCGGCGGCGCAATCCGGGTTATCGTGCGCATCTCATGAGTCCTGCAGCGAAGCGCCGGCGCTACGCCCAGGTGGGGGTGGGCGGCCGCGCGCGCTTCTTCTACGAGGCGATTCCCCGCCACTACGCCGAGCGTGCCGAGGTGGTGGCGTTCTGCGACGTGAACCAGACCCGGCTCGACCTGGCCAACAAGATCCACCGCGCGGCCGGCGGCGCCACGGTGCCCACCTACCGGGCGGAGCAGTTCGACCGCATGATCGCCGAGACCAGGCCCGACGCGGTGATCGTGACGTCGATCGACCGCACCCATCACCGCTACATCGTGCGCGCCATGGAGTTGGGCTGCGACGCGATCACCGAGAAGCCGATGACGGTCGACGCGGACAAGTGCCAGCAGATCCTGGACGCGATTCACCGCACCGGGCGCGAGCTGCGGGTCACCTTCAACTACCGTTACGCGCCGCACTCCACCAAGGTGCGTGAGTTGCTGATGGCCGACACCATCGGCCAGGTGTTCTCAGTGCACTTCGAGTGGCTGTTGGATCTGCGCCACGGTGCCGACTACTTCCGCCGCTGGCACCGCGACAAGCGCAACTCCGGCGGGCTGCTGGTGCACAAGGCCACCCATCACTTCGATCTGGTCAACTTCTGGCTCGCCGCGCATCCGCGCACGGTGATGGCGTTCGGCGACCTGCGCTTCTACGGGCGCGAGAACGCCGAGGAGCGCGGCATCACGCAGTTCTACTCGCGGGCGCACGGCTCGGCGGCGGCCCGGGAGGACCCGTTCGCCATCGACCTCTCGGCCAACGACACCCTGCGCGCCATGTACCTGGAGGCGGAGGCCGAGGACGGCTACTACCGTGACCAGAGCGTGTTCGGAGACGGCATCTCGATCGAGGACACCATGGCGCTGCTGGTGCGCTACGACAACGGCGCGATGATGACCTACTCGCTGAACGCCTACCAGCCGTGGGAGGGGCTCCGCATTGCGCTGAACGGCAGCAAGGGACGGCTGGAGCTGCTGGTGGTGGAGAGCAGCTACGTCAGCGCCGGCGGTGCCCAGGCGGACGAGGGCGCGGCTCGGGAACGCTCGCTCAAGGTGTCCCCCCACTTCGGCAAGCCCTACCTGGTGGAGATCCAGGAGGCGGACGGCGGCCACGGCGGCGGCGACCCGGTGTTGCTGGAGGACGTGTTCGGCGATCCGCCGCCCGATCCCTACCGGCGCCGCGCCAGCCACGTCGACGGCGCCTGGTCGATCCTGACCGGCATCGCCGCCAACACCTCGATCCGCACCGGTCAGCCGGTCGACGTCGACAGCCTGGTGCGCTGGCCGTAGCGCCTCCGGAGCGAGCCGGGGGTGCTCAGCGCTCGGTTCCCGACTCGAGCCAGCGGGTTTCCTCGGGGGTGAGCCGTAGCTCGAGCGCCGCGAACGAGGAGGCCAGCTCCTCGCGGTTGCGCGGACCGATGATCGGGATCAGCGGCAGCGGCTGGTGCAGCAGCCATGCCAGGGCAATCTGGGTGGCCGAGTAGTCGCCCTTTTCCCGGCCGAGCTGCCGCGCCCGCTCCAGGCGGGCGAAGTTGACGTCACTGCCGTACACCTCGATCACGCGCGCGTCGAGCGGATCCAGGGTGCCCGGGGCGGCGGCCCGCTGGTGCGGCCCGCTGATGCGGCCCGTAGCGGTCGGAGAAGAAGCGGCGCGCCTGGGAGGAGAACACCAGCAGCGGGACGCCCGTGCGCCGTTGCCAGCGCCGTCCGTCGCTGCCGACGGCCACCAGTCCCGGCCAGAACGGTTCTGCCGACTGCGCCAGGGCCAGGTGATTGCTGATCACCGAGAACCCCTGCAGGCCGCGGTCGCGAGCGTAGGCGTTGGCCTGCTCGATGCGGTCGTAGTCCCAGTTGGATGCCCCGAGCGCCCGTACGCGGCCGCGCCGCAGCTCCCCGTTCAACGCTTCGATGATCGTGCCCACGTCGAAGGCGAGGCTGTCGCGGTGCAGCAGGTACAGGTCCACCTGCTCGGTGCCGAGCACCTCCAGGCTGGTGCTGAGTTCGGCCTCGATGGCGGCCGCGAAGTCGCCCTCCGTCACTCCGTGCCGCTGGCCGTGGCCCCCCTTCGTAAGCAGTACCAGCCGTTCGCGTGCGCCGCGTTGTGCCAGCCAGCGGCCGATCACCTGCTCGCTCTCGCCGTAGCCGCGCGCGGTGTCGAGCACCGTGCCGCCGTATTCCGGGTAATGCTCCAGCAGGTCATGCCAGACCGCACCGGGCGGTGCGACGGAGTCCGAGGAGCAGACCTGCTGGTTGCACAAAGTTGACAGCGCCTGAGTTGTCCTTTAATATCGCGGTGCGATACATTATAGGGGAGGGCTGTGCGAGAGTGGCAGGCGCGGTCGCTGGAGGATGCCAAGTGCGGGCGGATAGACGGTGGTAGTGGGACTTTCACGCGCATGGACTCATCACGACTAACCACCAGCGAGCGACGCATCCTCACGCTCCTCTACCAGCGGCAGCCTCTGTCCAAACGCCAACTGGTCGACGGGGCACGGTTGGGTTGGGCCACGGTGGTAAAGATGCTGGATCGTCTGATCAGCTATGGCTTGGTGGAGTCTGTTGGTAAGGAGGTCTCCACCGGTCGCAGGGGCAAGCCTCCAGGAATCTTTGGCCTCAGTCGTACCCGCCCACTGGCTATCGGAGTAGACGTAGAGTATCGGACAACCACTATCGCGCTGACCGACCTGCACACCGAGATCCTGGCCATCGAGACTCAACCCAGCCCGGTGACCCCCAACACCGCCAGGCTCCAGGATTTTCTCGTCGCGCTCGTACGCGGCTTTGTAGAGAGACACGGCGTGCTCCCGGAAAACCTGGCCGGCGTGGGCGTTGGCGTCCCCGGTATCGGTCTCCCGGACTGGGCCAATCCGTGGCGGAGCCGACGGGAACTGGCCTCGCACCTGGAGGAGCGGCTGGGCTTCCCCGTCGCCACGGAGGTGAATGTCCGGGCTTACACGGTCTTCGAGCGATGGAGCAAACGAAGCTTTCCGACGCATGACTTCATGCTCCTCTCTATCCGCACCGGTGTGGGCTCAGGCATCATCCAGAATGGTCAACTGTTCACCGGCTACCAGGGCTTTGCCGGAGAGATCGGTCACTTCAAGGTGGCCGCGAAGGGGGCGGTGTGCCGCTGCGGCGCCCGCGGCTGTCTGGAGACCGTGGCCAACCAGTACTACCTGTATGGGCGCTACCAGCGAGAGGTGCTGGGCAAGACTCCGCGCCGACCGGCGAGCAACGACGTTCTGCATGCCGGGTTGGCCCGGCTCTTCTCCGAGGCGGAGGCGGGGTTGCCGGCAGCGGCTCGCATCATCGACGAGACTGGCCACTACCTCGGCAGGGCTCTAGCCGCAGCCATCCTCATCCTCAACCTGCCTACCGTGGTCATCAGCGGCCACTTTGGCACTGACGGGCATGTGCTGCTCCGATCCGCGGAGCAGGAGATTCGCAGCGGCATCCTGCCCAAGGTCGACTTCAGGCTTCTCTACCGGCCCTTCGATCCGCAGGGCTTCATCCTCGGTGCGGCGTTGCTCGTGCTCAGAGGCTACTTCACTCACGTGCCCGAGGGTGGAGGAGATCCGTCCTCCAAGTCTGTGTTCCAGTTGGCTTAGCCGCGCCGCAAACACAGCATCACAGGTTTGACTTGTCGCCGCCCGCTTCCTGCCGCTGGGGAACCTTCCGATCTACAAGCAGGGCGAGGAGACGGGCAACCCGTGCCGCCTACCTCGAGAGTCGCACGCCCTTGTCATGCGCTTCGTTGACCTTGCTCTTCAGTTGGGCAAGCTTCAGGTTGACGCCGAAGGCTTCGACTTCACGCGCGGCAGGTTCGCCCCATACCAGGACGGAGCCCTGTCGATTGTGCCGCTGACGCGCCAATCCGACAGGCTCCTCGTCTAGCGGCCGGTGACAGCGGAGGAGAGGGTCATGCGGCGTGTTGTGCCGGAAACGGCTGTGGCCGGCCGGCGCGGACCAGCCACGGCAGCTCTTCGAGCCCGGCGCTGCGGGCGTCGCCGTCGCCCAGGGTCACCATCGCGATGGCCCATCGGTTGTGCTCGCTGTGGTTCGCGGGACTGTAGTGCCACAGGTGAGCATGCCAGACGATGGCATCGCCCGGCTCCAGTGGGACGTGTTCGATGGTCAGGTCTCCGGTCAAGTCGCGGGGCAGCTCCACGTGCACCGCGTCCGGGTACTGCACGTGGTCGATCACCGGCCCACGGTGCGAGCCCGGCACCACTTGCAGGCAACCGTTCTTGCGGGTGGCGGGATCGAGCGCCACCCAGAAACTCAGGGCGTCGCGGTACAGCGGCCGCAGACGGCGTGTCTCGGGGCGCTGGGTCCACAGTCCGATGTCCTGATGCCAGGGAGTCGCCTCGCCCACCCGCGCCGGCTTGGTGAACACCGCGTTGAACCACTGGCGCACGTTGTCTCCGAGCAGCTCGCGGTTCACCGCAATGGCGCGTGGGGCGGCTACGAACTCGTCCCACACGTCGGGGAAGCGCCGGCACATTCCCATCAGCTTGCGAAACCGCTCCGGCCCCATCGGGTCGGCGTCGTCTGCGCGGGCATCGTCGAACCCCACGTCGGCCAGGCTGCCCACCTCCAGCACGTCGGCAATGCGGCGCCTGAGCTTTTCCACCGCGGCGGCAGGAATCAGGCCGCGCTCGATGAAGTAGCCGCGTGCAGCATAGTCGTCGCGATGTGCATCCATTCCGATTTCCTCTCCTTCAAGTCGGCGTGAACTCCGGCAGCGCCGAGCGTGGCGGCGGCGACGCCTGCGAAGCGCTCAAGAGCTGGCAACTGCAACAGGCGTAGACTACCGTCTGCACAGAGGGCTGTCACCGCGGAGCCCATCGTCGCGCTCGCGGACTGCCCGGTGGTCACGAACGGCACGACCGGCGCGCGGTATGGAGTAGGGGGTCAGGAGGTGCGTCGTGCGGGCAGCCGTTGTCGCGGGTCGCGGGATCGAGCGCCACCCAGAAGCTGAGGGCATCGCGGTACAGCGGCCGCAGGTGGCGTGTCTCGGGGCGCTGGGTCCACCGTCCGATGTCCTGATGCCAGGGGGCAGCTTCGCCCACCCGCGCCGGCTACCCTGCCGCCGCGGACACGGTCGCGGCGAAGCGCGGCAGCACCTCGGCCCCGAAGCGGGCGATCGTCTCGCGGATCGCCGCCGGCGGGATCCCCAGCGCGCCGGCGCCCACCGACACCCGGCGCAGTCCCGGCAGCCGTTCCTGATACTCGCACAGGCGCTCGTACACGTGCTCCGGGGGGCCGCAGATCCAGGCGCCGTCGCGCACCAGGTCGCGCACCGTGGGCAGGCCGGCCTGCGTGGCAGCGCGGGGATCGTAGGTGGCCAGCACCTGCTCGCGCGACAGAAACGGCATCCTGCCGAGGGGCGCCAGCACCTTGAGCTGCTCCTCGTACCAGGTGGACGCCGTATGCAGCGCCTGCTCCTGAGTGTCGGCCATCACCACCTGCACCACCAGCGCCAGGTCTTCCCCCAGCTCGGTGGGGCGGCCGCTCGCAGCCAGTGCTGCCTGCCAGGAGCGGGCGATCTCATCCACCCGCGCGCCGCCCGGCACCACCCCCTTGATGCCGTGCCTGACCATGAAGTCGATGCCGCGCGGACTGGCGCTGAAGATCGGCTGCCAGCACTCGACCGGCAGGTTGCGCGGGCGCGGCACCAGCGTGATTTCCTGCAGCTCCCGCTCGCGGTAGCGGACCGGCGGGGGAAGCCGGTAGTGGGTGCCGCGATGCGCAAAGCTCGCCTCGTTCCAGGCCTTGAAGATGATCTCCACCTGCTCTTCGAACAGCTCGCGGTTGGCGGCGTCGTCATCCAGCGTCGCGCCGAGGGTCTCCACCTCGCGGTTGATGTAGCCGCGGCCGATGCCGAACCGTACCCGTCCGCCGGTGAGGAGGTCGGCGACCGCGAAGTCCTCCGCCAGGCGCAGCGGGTGCCAGGCGGGCACGGTGTTGAACATGGCGCCGAACTTGAGCCGTTCCGTCTTCCCCGCCAGGTGCACGCTCAACAGCGGAATGTTGCCGACGCAGCCGTAGCCCTCGCGCTGAAAGTGGTGCTCAGCCAGCCACAGCGTGTCGTAGTGCAGCGGCTCCATCAGTTGCGCGATCGCCACCGTCTCGTCGAACACGCTGGCCAGGTGGTCGTCCGACTCCACCCGGTCGTCCACGCGCCGGCCCGCGAACCCCAGCTCGCTCATCGCCACGTGGCCGCCGTAGAAGTAGTCGAAGCTCTCGATCATGCTGCTCCCCCTGGGTTCACTATATGCTTCAGCGATGAAGATTGCCCACGTGCGTCCGATCATCCTCAGCGTCGACCTGCCGGACGGCGAGGTGTTCGCCTACTCGCAGGCGTGGTATCGCAAGCGGCGCTCGCTGGTGGTGGAGATCGAGACCGCCGACGGCACGGTCGGTTACGGGGAATCGTTCGGCCCGCCGGCCACCAACGCGGCGCTGATCGACGAGGTGTACGCGCCGATCTTGCTGGGACGGGACGCCGGGGACCGCGAGACCCTGTGGCTGGAACTGTACAACGCGATGCGCGACCACGGCCGCAAGGGGACCGCCCTGGAAGCCCTCAGCGCGGTTGACATCGCCCTCTGGGACCTGGCGGGCAAGCACTTCGGCGTGCCGTGCCACCGGCTGGCCGGGCGCAACTACCGGCGGCAGGTCGCCGCCTACGCCACCGGCTTCTACCGCAAGCGCGCCGCCGGCAGCCTGACCGGACAGGCGCCGCTGCTGGTGGAGGAAGCGCAACGCTACGTCGCGGCCGGATTCACGGCGCTCAAGGTGAAGATCGGGTTCGGCATCGACGATGACGTGACGGTGGTGCAGGCGGTGCGCGCGGCGGTAGGCCCGGAAATACGGATAATGGTCGACGCCAACCACGCCTACGACCGGGCGGCGGCCCGGGAGGTAGCCCGGCGCCTGGACCCGCTGCAGATCGACTGGTTCGAGGAGCCGCTGATCCCGGAAGACCAGCGTGGGCTGGGCCGCTTCCGGCGCGAGTCGCCGATCCCGGTCGCCACCGGCGAGGCGGAGTTCGGCCGCTGGGGGTTCGCCGAGCTGCTGCGCCACGAGGCCGCCGACATCGTGCAGCCCGACTGCTGCGCCGCCGGCGGACTCACCGAGGTGCTGAAGGTCGCCGATCTGGCCGACGCCGCGCACGTGCGCTGCATCACCCACGTCTGGGGCACCGGCATCGCCGTCGCCGCCGCCCTGCAGGCGCTGGCGATGATCGCGCCCTGCCCGCCGGGGCTCGCGCCGCGCGAACCGCTGCTGGAGCTGGACCGCACCTACAACCCCCTCCGCGAAGAGCTCAACCTGACCCCGCCCGCGGTCGGGCCGGGCATGGTGTTCACCATCCCCACCGCTCCGGGCATCGGCTTCGACCCCGACCGCCGGGTGCTCGAGCGCTACCGGGTGTCCGCGTAGGAGCTCCGATGCGAGCGCCGACCTGGTATGTGATCGGTCGCGGTCGCCGCGGGCGTGCGGCGGTGCCGGCCGCGGCGGCCCTGATCCTGCTGGCAGCGGCGGCGCCGGCGCAGCAGCCACTCCCGGCCACGCCGTTCACCCAGCCGGAGTTCGTCGAAGCCGACTGTCAGATGTCGTACGGCCAGGCACGCGGCGCGCATCTCGACTGTGGCTACGTGACCGTGCTGGAAGACCGCGCCAGGCCCGACGGCAACGTGATCAGGCTTGCGGTGGCCCGGCTGCGGGGATCGGTCCCCTCTCCGCGGCCCGATCCCGTGATCTACCTGGCAGGCGGCCCGGGCGAGAGCGCCCTGCAGAAAGCACACCGCATCCCCGATCAGCCGTTCATTGCCGATACGCGGTTTATCTGGGAGGAACGAGACCTCATCCTCCTGGACCAGCGCGGCATCGGCCGTTCCGAGCCGCTGCTGGAGTGCCCGGACTACCGCCGCCAGAGAGCCGGGCTTCCCGAAGTCGATCTGGATCCGGACGAGGTGCAACGGGAGGTGGACGCACTGCCCGCGTGCAAGGGCACCCTATC
>JAKZWC010000459.1:0-3951 GCA_047515735.1 Spirochaetales bacterium
GACGAGATCGAGCGCACGCTGCCGGCACCGATCGTGTAGCCGCGGCATACCGCCCCGCCTACCCTCCGCCGAGCTCGACGCCCTCCAGTATCGCCCGCGCGGTCTCCAGCCTGGCGCCGGCGGCGTCCGCGTGGCGCCGGCGCTCGCCGTCGCTCCAGCCCAGCTCTGCGGCCAGCAACTCCGCCACGCGCGGCACGCACGCCAGGGCCGCCCGGCAGTCGACGAACGCCAGCCGGGTGCGCCGCGCCAGCACGTCATCCACGGTGCATGCCGCCTCGTGGCGCGCCGCGTACACCACCTCGGCCTCGAGGTAGGGATGGCGCGGCGCCAGCCGGGAGCCGAACCCGGCGCCGGCCAGCTGCGCGACCACGTGGGCGCGGTCGCCGAACGCCCGGTCCAGGTGACCGGCGACGTCGGCCGGGAGGCGGTAGCGGCGCTGCAGGCCGGCCGCGTCCGGGCGGTAGCCGGCCGCGCCGAGCAACGGCGTGGAGCGGGTCTGCGAAGCGCGCCGCGGCGTCAGGCCGCCCGCCTCGACGGCGCGGTTCACGGCGTGCACGGCCATCACCCGATAAGTCGTCCACTTGCCGCCGGCGACAGTGATCAGCCCGCTGCGGCTCACGCTCAGATAGTGGTCGCGGGTCAGCGCCGCGGTGTCCCGGCGCTGCCGGCGGCCGCCGGCCACCCGCCGCGGCGGGGCGGCGATCAAGGGGCGCAGCCCCGACCATGCCGCCATCACGTCGTCGGCGCGCGCCGGCAGGTTCAGGTAGTTGCGCAGGTGGGCCAGCAGGTAGCTCACCTCCTGCCGCGCCGGCAGCGGCTCGTCGGTCACCTGCGCGTCCACCTCCGTGGTGCCGGCCAGGAGCTGCCCGTGCCAGGGCAGCACGAAGATCACCCGGCCATCCTCGGTGCGGGGAATGAGGAAGCCGGTGTCGGGGGCGGGAAAGCGCTCACCCAGCACCAGGTGGGACCCCGCGCTGACGCGCAGCAGCGGGGTGTCGCCGGGATCGTCCAGGCGGCGCAGTTCGTCCACGTAGGGCCCCGCGGCGTTGAGCACCACCCGCGCCCGTACCTCCCATTCGGCGCCGCCGAGGCGGTCGCACACGATGGCGCCGGTGAGCCGTCCGGAGGCGTCCTTGACCAGTCCCTCGACCGCAACGTAGTTGGCCAGCGCCGCGCCGTGCTGGGCCGCGGTGAGGGCCAGCGCCAGGTTCATGCGCGCGTCGTCGAACTGGCCGTCGTAGTAGATCACCCCTCCGCGCAAGTGGCGTGGCGGTCCCTGGCCGCGTACCTGCTCACGCAGGTAGGGGAAGCGCTCGTGCGCCTCCTCGCGCGGCACGAATTCGGAGCGCCGTAGCGCGTAGCGACCCGCCAGGCGGTCGTACAGGTTGAGGCCGATGCGGTAGTAGGGTTGCTGGCGCAACTGGTAGAGCGGCACGAAGATCGGCAACTCATGCACCAGGTGCGGGGCCAGTTCCAGCAGCGCCGCGCGCTCCCGCAGCGCCTCGCGCACCAGCCGGAACTGGGAACGGTCGATGCGCCTGACCGCCTGCTCCAGGTAGCGCACCCCGCCGTGTACCAGCTTGGTGCTGCGACTGCTGGTGCCGCCGGCGAAGTCGCCGCGCTCCACCAGCGCCACCCGCAACCCGCGGGTGGCGGCGTCCAGCGCGCTGCCGCAGCCGGTCGCGCCGCCGCCGATCACCAGCAGGTCGAAGCGCTCCTCCTGCAGCCTGCGCAGATGGCTGGCACGCGTCATCCGCGGCCCCGGTGGCGCGGCAGTCGCCAGCGTCTGGCGCGCGTCATGCAGCCGCCCCGCGGCTGGTCCCGGCAGCAGTCATCCGGTCAGCAGGGCGCTCAGTCGCGGCGTTCCCGGGAGCGGGTGCGCTGCACGGCTTCCGCCCAGCCGGCCAGCATCCGCTCCCGAGCGGCCGCCGCCATGTCCGGCTCGAAGCGCCGTTCGGCGCGCCACAGGTCGGCGGCGGCCGATCGGTCCGGCCACAAACCGACCGCCAGCCCGGCCAGCAGCGCGGCGCCCCAGGCGGTCGTCTCCAGGTTCACCGGCCGCACCACCGGCAGGTCGAGCAGGTCGGCCTGGAGTTGCAGCAGCAGGTCGTTGGCCGCGGCGCCGCCGTCCACCCGCAGCTCGCGCAGCGGGGCGCCCAGGTCGCGCTCCATGGCGCGTACCACGTCCACCACCTGGTAGGCAATCGCCTCCAGCGCCGCGCGTGCCAAGTGGGCCGCCGTGGAGCCGCGGGTCAGTCCGGTCACCGTGCCGCGCGCGTCCTGGTCCCAGTAGGGCGCCCCCAGGCCGGCGAACGCCGGCACCAGGTACACGCCGCCGGTATCGGGCACCGACGCCGCCAACCGCTCCACTTCCGCGGCGCTCGCGATCACCCCCAGGCCGTCGCGCAGCCACTGCACCACCGCGCCGCCGATGAACACGCTGCCCTCCAGGGCATACTCACGGTTGCCGGCCAGTTGCGACGCCACGGTGGTGAGCAGCCGGTTGGCCGATCGCGGGGCCGCGGTGCCGGTGTGCGCCAGCAGGAAGCACCCCGTGCCGTAGGTGTTCTTGGCCAGCCCCGGCGCGAACAGGGCCTGGCCAACCGCCGCCGCCTGCTGGTCGCCGGCGATGCCGGCCAGCGGGACCGGTTGCTCCAGCAGCCCGGTCAGCTCACCGTAGACCGCGGAGGAGTCGCGCACCTCCGGCAGCACCGCCGCCGGAACCTCGAGGAGGGCGAGCAGCTCCTCGTCCCAGCAGCCGCGATGGATGTCGTACAGCAAGGTACGGCTGGCGTTGGTGGCGTCGGTCACGTGCAACGCCCCGCCGCTGAGGCGAAACGCCAGCCAGCTATCGATGGTCCCGAACGCCAGTTCGCCGGCGGCGGCGCGCGCCCGGCCAGCGGGCACCTGCTCCAGAATCCAGGCCAGCTTGGTGCCGGAGAAATAGGCGTCCAATACCAGACCGGTGCGGCTCTGGAACAGCTCGCCGTGGCCGGCTGCGTCCAACTCCGCCACCATCCCGCTGGTGCGGCGGTCCTGCCACACGATAGCGGGGTGGATCGGCTTGCCGCTGCGCCGATCCCACACGACGGTGGTCTCGCGCTGGTTGGCGATCCCCACCGCGGCCACTTCGGCCGCGGTGGCGCCGGCCGCGAGGACCGCCTCGCGCGCCACGGCGATCTGACTGGCGAGGATCTCGTCGGGATCATGCTCCACCCAACCTGCCCTTGGAAAGTGCTGGCGAAACTCCCGCTGCGCCACCGACACCACGGCTCCCGCGGCGTCGAACAGCAGCGCCCGCGAGCTGGTGGTACCCTGGTCGAGGGCCAAGACGAACCTGCGCATGGCGGGGCCAAGCTAAACCCGTGCGCGGCCTCCGGCAACCCCGCGTGCGCCGGCGCGGCGTTGACGGCGAGCAATGTGGCTGACGACTATATGGAGGACACCGTTGGGCGGTGTCGAGCGCCGCGCCACAAGGAGAAATCAACCAATGAGCAAAGTACGCGTAGGATTCAACGGCATGGGCCGCATCGGCAAGAACGTGATGCGGGTGATCGTCTCGAAGCTGAACGACCGCTTCGAGATCGTCGCCGGCAACGACCTCGTGCCCGCCGCCGACATCGCCGCCAGCCTGCCAAAGGACGCGGTGTACGGCCGCTTCCCCGCCGCCGTCGAGCAGACCGCCGCCAACAAGATCCGGGTCGGCGACCATGAGCTCACCATCTACGCCGAAATGGACGCCGCCAACGTGCCCTGGGGCGACCACGGCGTCGACATCGTGTTCGAGTGCACCGGCTTCTACCTGACCACCGAGAAGGCCAGCGCCCACCTCAAGGGCGGCGCCAGGCGCGTCATCGTCTCCGCGCCCTGCAACGACGACACCGACACCGTGGTGGTGGGCGTCAACCACGACATCCTCTCGGCGGAGCACAAGATCGTCTCCAACGCGAG
>JAKZWC010000460.1:0-14053 GCA_047515735.1 Spirochaetales bacterium
TGTAGTAGACCACCACGTCGATGCCGGCCGCGTGACAGCCCTCGATGATCTCGCCCAGCACGTCGCGGCCGCCGCTGCCGCGGTGCATGCGCCCGGAGCGGGTGGGCCAGTAGCAGTAGCCGACGTGGGAGTTGGCGTACACCATGGCCGACTGCACCCGCGCGGTGCGCAGCAGCTCCACGTAGCGCTGCGGATCCAGCTGCGCCAGGAAGCCGGCGTCCCAGTCCTCGATGTGCATGTCCACCAGGTTGCGGCGGTAGCTGGCGGCGAACCAGGGGCGTTGTGCCATGGTCTCCTCCTCGCGCTTACTTGTAGGGGTCGGCGGCGTCGCGCATGCCGTCGCCCAGGAAGTTGAACAGCAGCACCACCACGATCACGAACAGCGCCGGGGACAGCAGCCACGGGTTCACCACGATGGTGCGGATGTTCTGCGCGTCCTGCAGCAGCACGCCCCAGCTCACCACCGGCGGCCGCAGCCCGAGCCCCAGAAAGCTGAGCGCCGTCTCGCCCAGGATCATGCCGGGAATGGCGAAGGTCAGGTGCACGATCAGGTAGCTCATGAACCCGGGCAGCAGGTGGCGCAGGATGATCGCCATGTCGCCGGCCCCGGCGATGCGCGCCGCCATCGCGTAGTCCTCCTCGCGCTGCACGATCAGCTTGCCGCGCACCGTGCGTGCCAGCCCGGTCCAGGCCAGAATGGAGAGGATCAGCAGGATCACGAAGTAGCGTTGCAGCGGACCCCAGGTGGGCGGCAGCGCCGCGGCCAGCGCGGCCCACAGCGAGATGCCGGGGATCGACTGCAGAAACTCGATCAGGCGCTGGATGAACATGTCCACCGGGCCGCCGAAGTACCCGGAAACCCCGCCCAGCAGGCAGCCGATCACGAAGCTGATGGCGACGCCCACCAGCCCCACCGACAGGGAAATGCGCGACGCGGTAATGAGCCGCGACAGCAGGTCGCGCCCGAAACGGTCGGCGCCGAGCAGGAACAGCACCTGCTCGCGGGTGCCGAACAGGTGCAGGTCCATGGGAATCAGGCCCCAGTACTGGTAGGGATCGCCGCGCACGAAGAAGTAGATGTCGAAGCGCTGCGTGGGGTCGACGGTGTAGATCTCGCGCAGGGTGTCCGGATCCAGGCGCTTGTTCAGTCCGTAGACGAACGGCCGCAGGTGGAAGCTGCCGGCTTCGTCCACGAAGCGAATCCGTTGCGGCGGCGCGTAGACGTATTCGTTGTTGCGGCGGGCGATGTCCTGCGGCGAGACGAATTCGCTGAACGCGGCGCCCAGGTAGAACAGGCCGAGCAGGTAGAGGCTCACGACGGCCAGCTTGTGGCGGCGGAACTTGCGCCACATCAGGCTCCACTGCGAGGCGCTGGAGAGGGGATCGCGGTCGGTCTCGGTGTTCGCCGTGCGCGCGGCGCTGCGCAGCTCGGTGCCCATCAGGCGCGCTCGTCGAAGCGGATCCTGGGGTCGACCACCACCAGCAGCATGTCGGAGAAGAACACCCCGACCACGGTCAGCGCCGAGATGATCATCACCACGCTGCCGGCCAGGTAGGTGTCCTGGGTGCGCAGGGCGCCGAACAGCAGCGGCCCCATGGTCGGCAGCCCGAGCACCGTGGAGACGATCAGCTCACCGCCGAACAGCGCCGGCAGGAAGCCGCCGACGCCGCTGACGATCGGGTTGAGGGCGATCCTGACCGGGTACTTGTAGAGCAGCGTACGCTCGTCCAGCCCCTTGGAGCGCGCCGTGATCACGTACTGCCGCTGCAGCTCGTCGAGCAGCGTGGCGCGCATGGTGCGGATCAGCCCGGCGGTGCCCGACATGGCCAGCACCACCACCGGCACCGGCAGGTGCTTCAGCAGGTCCACGAACTTGGCGAAGCTCCACGGCGCGTCGATGAACTCGCGCGAGAACAGCCCGATCACCCCCCACCCCAGGTACTTGGTGGCCAGGTAGAGCAGCACTAGCGCGATCAGGAAGTTGGGCAGCGCGACTCCGACGAAGCCGAAGAAGGTGGCCACGTAGTCGCCGGCGGAGTACTGGTGGGTGGCGGAGTAGATGCCCACCGGCATGGCCGCCGCGTAGACCAGCACGGTGGTGGCGAACGACAGCACCAGGGTCAGCGGCAGGCGTTGCCCGATCAGCGTGGTGACCGGGAGGTTCCACTCGAACGACTGGCCCAGGTCGCCGTGCAGCACCAGCTTCGACAGCCACTTGAGGTAGCGCACCGGCAGCGGCAGGTCGAGACCGTACTGCGCCCGCAGCAGTGCCACCGCGGCGTGGTTGATCTCGCCGCCGCGCTGCAGCATGGCTGCCATCACCGTGGACAGGTAGTCTCCCGGCGGCAGTTGGATGATGATGAACGAAGCGAGGGAGATGAGCAGCAGCAGCACCACCATGTAGATGAAGCGCCGCACCACGTAGTGGGCCATAGCTCAGCTCGCCTATTACCAGGTCAATTCTGATCCGTTACGTCTCAAGGCGCGTTAGAAACCGCGTGAGCAACGCCCACCGCTATTTCCGCTTCTTTGATTGACGACTCAACGTTCGTCTCGTATTGCGCTACGTCCCTGTGGATCTTATACAAACGAAAACCTGCAATAGCGACGATTCCGATTAGAACAATCTCCAAACCGAACACGACGTACGGAGCGGTATCGGTGATAAACGAAGCTATAGTATCGCTGATCTTCAGGGTCGTAAAGGTGCGAGCCGCATGAAGAAATACTACAACGAAGAAGACCGAGAAAAGTGTCTTTAGCAGCACTCCCATGTCGATCATTCTAAAATTGGATAGATTGTCATATTCTTGCCGGATCTTGTCGATCATGGGATTCTGATCGGGAAGCATGGCACTGAGATCTGGCAACAGGTTTTCGAACTTATCACGCAACGTATGACGAGCATTCGCTACGCGCACGCGGTTAGAATTCTCAAAGTATTGCAGCAACGCTAGTGTGACTGATGTAAGGATAACCAAGCCACTTAGGAGTTCCAATTGCATGCCCTTGGCAGATTACTCAAGCTGTGGTCTACCGTACCGTCGAATCGGTTCCTATAGTCTAAGTCGCCGCACCTGACGCAGTCTCCTGCAACTTGGCATGAATACCAACCAGAACAGGGGCAATCGTATCATCATTAAAAGCGGCGAAAGCCTTCTTTCTCTTGTCATCCACTTCTACCCGATAACGTCGCTCTCCTACGACAACAAAATGAGGCATGCTTTCTGCATCTCTGTCTAGCACGTCGACGCGACCGTTCTTATGGCGATTCAGGAGATCGTAGAAACCATTACCATTCAGCTGAGAATCCTCATTTGAGAGAACCACCACGGAAACTTGCACACCGTCATCCAGTACTTTCCGCGCCGAATCAATGAGATTCTGATAGAACGATTTCAAGAGACGACCGGATACGATGCGCACCTCTTCTTTATGTCGACGAGCAGTTTCAAACAAACGACCTATAAGAACTAGTGCATGGTCAATTGACGCGTTCTCGATTACATGAGGGCTATCATTCTCCGCATAATCTTGGACTATACGCTCAAATGAATCCATCTTTCTTGCCTCCGTAAGGATCATGCCACGGTATCTCTACTACACTTTCGGTCCGAACGCAAATCACAGACCATGGCACAGTAGGTCGAACCCACCGAAACCTGCTGCGCCATGGTCTTCATAGTATACCTCTGCTAGCTCTTCCAGTAGAGGGTGAAGAGACGCTCCGCCCGCATGCCGCCGATGCGCTGCACCGGCAGCGAGGTGTCGACGTTGCCGAGGTTGGCCTTCCAGACGATCGGCTTGCCGACGTAGCCCAGCACGCCGATCACCGGCACCGTGTCCGCGACCCAGTCGTAGGCCTCCTTGAAGCCCTCGATGACGGTCTCCACCGGCACCGTCTGGCGGGTGTTGTTGATCTCGAAGATGCGCTTGATCTGGTCCGGCGGCTCGATGCCGCCCTCGCCGCCGGTGGAGTTCCAGCGCCACCAGTCGTTGAAGGTGGCCCACGAGTTCCACCCCTCCAGGCCGCTGATCAGCATCTCGAGGGTGCTGGCAGGTCCGCCCACCTCCTGCCCGAACGCCAGCCACTCCTTGGAGATCAGCTTCTGCACCAGGGCGCCCAGCTCGCCGATGTTGAGGTTTACGCGGATGCCGACCGCCTCCCAGTACTCGGCGAGCAGTTCGGAGGACTTCACCGTCATGGTGGAGTTGTCGGCCACGTCGAAGGTGAACAGGAACGACTTGCCGCTGGGGGTCATGCGGTAGCCGTCGCCGTCGCGCGCCGTCATTCCCATGGCGTCGAGCAGCGCGTCGGCCTGCGCCGGATCGTGGGCGGCGTAGGCGTTGCCCCACGCCGCTTCGTAGTAGGGCAGGTCGTGGTTGGCGGTCCACTGCACCGGGATGCCCAGTCCCTTGGCGATCAGCTCGTTCACCTCGTCGCGGTTGATCGCCACGGAAAGGGCCTGGCGGAACCGCTTGTCGGCCAGGATCGCGGCGATCTCCTCGTCGCCGTGGTAGTTCCAGTTGATGCGCAGGGCCACGTCCGCGGCGGTGCCGCCGGTCATGATGCGCGACTGGTAGCCGCCCGCATCCTCGTTGTCGCGGATCACCGGATAGTCGTCCAGCGACAGCGCGTAGGAGGCGATATCGAACTCGCCGTTGATGGTGCGCAGCAGGTTGGACTGGCCGTCGCCGATGTACACGCCGATGAACTTGTCGATGTAGGGAAGCTGGTTGCCGGCGGTATCCACCTTGAAGTAGTAGGCGTTGCGGTCGAACACCGCCCCGCTCGGGCTCGACTCCCGGATCACCCAGGGACTGACCGCCGGGACGCCCACCTTGCGCGGGCTCAGGATGCCGACGATGCGCCGCGAGTTGAAGTGCTGGTACCAGTGGTCGAAGCCGGCTTCCTTGGCCAGGTCGTTGGCCTTGTCGTTGTAGTCGATGTGCCACTGCGCGTAGACGTGCTTGGGCAGGAATGCCGTGCCGCCGATGCCGTAGTTGGCGAAGCCGGACATCATGTAGGGCGCCATGAAGTAGGGAGCGTCGTAGGTGAACTGCACGGTGTGCTGGTCCAGCGCTTCGATGGTCTCGGGGATCTTCATGCGCAGGAATTCCGGCAGCACGCCACCGTCGAAGGTGCCCAGGATTTCCTGGTTCTTGTTGACGTCGTTCCAGAAGAAGGTCACGTCCTCCGCCACCAGCGGTTCGCCGTCGGACCAGCGCACCCCTTCACGCAGGTGCAGGATGAGGGTCATGCCGTCCTCGGCCATATCCCAGCTCGCCGCCAGGTTGGGCAGCAGGGCGTCACCCGTGGCGTAGTCGTAGCCGATCAGCGGCTCGCTGACCCCTTCCACGCCGGGTTCCCAGCCGCGCGGGTTGCTGATCTGCACCGCCAACGATCCGCCGTAGGTGCCGATCGCCTCGATCGGTTCCACCACCAGCGGCTCCAGCGGCAGCCGTTCGTCCACCGGCGGCAGCGAGCCCGCGGCCACCAGCGCCGCCAACATGGGTGCTTCCGAGTATTTCCCCATCGCCGCCGGAGCGGCACCGGCGTCGGAGCCCGTGTCCCCCTGGCCGGTAGCCGAAGCGATCACGGCGGCCGTCAGGGCCAGCGCCGCACCGAGGGTCAATCTCTTCATCTCACCCTCCTCCTCAATCCGGTGACCCTATAGCCGAACCGACACGCTGTCAAATTCCGCAGCGCTCGCACGCCTCTAGGAGCTTGTCGGGTTCACCCGTTTCGGGCGCTATTCCCCGGATTCGGGCGCAGGGCTGTCCCAGGATCCGAGCTGCCGCGCGCGCCGGCTCAGGTTGTTCGGGAGCATGCCGAGCGCCGCCGCGGTGCGCTTTACCGAGCGCCCATGCAGCTCGAACTGGCGCTGCAGGTAGCGGCGTTCCAGTTGCCGCTTCGCCTCCGCCAGCGGCAGCGTACGCGCGAACGGGTCGTCGCTTTCGACCACGCCGCCGGCGGCCGCCCGGTCGATGTGCGCGGCCTCGATCACCAACGCATCCTCCAGTACCAGCACGCGCTCGATGATCGTCTTCAACTCGCGCACGTTGCCGGGCAGCGGCAGCGCGCGCAGCCGGCGCACCGCGCCCGGGCCCCACGCGCGCGGCTGGACGCCAAGGCGCGCCGCCAGCGAGGTCACGAAGCTCTCGGCCAGGGGAACGATGTCCTCGCGCCGCGACCGCAGCGGGGGGATCCGCAGGCGGATCACATTCAGGCGGAAGTACAGATCGCGCCGCAGCGTGCCGGCAGCGACCGCCCGTTCGAGGTCCACGTTGGTGGCGGCGATGATGCGCGCGTCGACCGTGGCCACGGTGGTCGCGCCGACGCGCTGCACCTCGCCGGAATCGAGGAACCGCAGCAGGCGCGTCTGTGCCGCGGGCGGCAGCTCCGCCACCTCGTCCAGGAACAGGGTGCCGCCGGCAGCGGCCTGCAGCTTGCCCGGATAGTCCGCGTCAGCCCCGGTGAAGGCGCCCTTGGCGTGCCCGAACAGCTCGCTCTCGATCAGGCTCTCCGGGAGGGCGCCGCAATCCACCTTGACCAGCGGCAGCGCGCTGCGCCGCGACAGTCCGTGGATGTAGCGTGCCGTGACCTCCTTGCCGGTGCCGCTTTCCCCGGTGATCAGCACCGCGGAATCGGTCGCCGCCACCTTGCTCGCGTCCTCGGCCAGCGCGCGCATGCTCTGCGACGCGAACACGGGCACGCTGTCGGCCAGGGCGGCCAGGCGCACCCGCCGGAAGCGGGCCGCATTGGCCACCGTGATCGCCAGCCGCTCGGCGGCCAGCGGCTTCTCCAGGTAGTCGAAGGCGCCGCGCCGCACGCAGTCGACCGCTTCCTCGGCCGACGCCACTCCCGACATGATGACCACCGGTACCAATGGATGCTCGGCCAGCAGGCGCTCCAGGATGTTTTGGCCCTTGACGGCACCCAGGTACAGGTCCAGCAGCACCACGTCGACTTCCTCGGACAGGGTGCGTGACCAGTCGGACGGTGCCGCAACGTGCGCCGTCATGCCGCGCCGCGCCAGCACCATGGAGACGCTGCGGCCGACGTTGGCGTCGTCGTCGACGATCAGCACGGTGGTCGTCATGGCACACCGGCTCCGGCAAATGCCAGGGTCACGGTCGTGCCCTGCCCCGGCCGGGAGCGCAGCGTCACGCGGATGTCGTGGGCGGCGGCGACCTTGCGTACGAAGCTCAGGCCGACGCCCATGCCGTGCGCCTTGGTGGTGTAGTAGTCGTCGAAGGCGCGCTGCTGCTGCTCCTGCGTCATGCCGGCGCCCTGATCGCGTACCGTGACCGCCACCGGGCGGTCGCTCACCGCGACGCTGACGGGGCCGCGGTCGCCGCCGGCCGTGGCGTCGACGGCATTCTGAATCAGGTTGACCAGCGCCTGCTCCAGCAGGGTGCGGTCGGCGTGCACCGGCACCGGGCCGCCGGGCACCACGATCCGGACCGCGGGGTAGCCGGCCGCAAGCCGCCGCACCAGGAGGGCCAGGTCGAGAGCGGCCGGAACCGGCTCCGGAAACCGGTACAGCGCTCCGAAACGGTCCAGAATCGCCTCCATCCTGGCCGCCTCCTCGCACAGCATGGCGGCGATCGACCGGGTGACCCCGACTGGCGGGGCCTGCGCCAGTTCATCGGCTCCGAGACGGATCGGGGTCAGCGAGTTGCGGAACTGGTGCGCCAGAATGCGGCCGATGTTGGCCCGCTCCATCTGGGTGATGCGCTCCCGATAGCCGTGCAACGCGGTGACCAGGCGGTTGAAGGTGCGTTGCAGCGCGCGCACCTCGCGCGGGCCGCGCGCCGGCAGGTCGATGGGTGAGGGATCCTCGGTCAGCCGCTGCAGGCGCTCGGCCAGGCTCGACAGCGGGGTGATGACCCAGCGGAACGAACCGAACCACAGCACCGCGCCGGCAAGAATCGCCAGCAGCGCCGCGGCGACCACGCTCACCGCAACGGCACGGCTGACCGCCGCCTGCACCACCTCGGCACCGGCGAGCAGGCCGCCGGCGGCATCGGGCTGGCGCGAGGCCTCCTCCAGCAGCGCTCGGGAGTCCGCCGGCGCGGCGGCATACGCCTTGCGCACGGCTTCATGCGCCGCCTGCAGATAGGCGGAAGCGCGTACCGCGTCGGTGGGATCCGACAGGCGCTCTATCGAGCCGACCGCCGCCAGGGTGACGGCGGCGACGGCGGCCAGGGTCGCGCCGATCAGTCCGAACGCATATCCTCTCATGGCTGACCCGATAATGAAGGCCTGCGGACCATCCCTGTACCTCGATTTTCATCGTCTTCCGTGTCACGGAGTGACCGTGCCGACTCCTCGGGGATCAGCACCGACGTGCTCGGCACCACCCCGGACCACAGTGTACCGGGAGCGTCGCCGTCGCGGACGTCGGGCAGCGAGGCGCGCGCCTTGACCACCGCCAGGCCCGCTCCGACCGCTCCCAGCGTCACCGTCGCCGAGCCGAGCAGCTCCGCCGCCGTCTCCAGGGACCCGGCCCACTCCACCTGGCCGCCGCGCCGCACCTCGTAGCGGCCGCTGAGGCTGTGGTACCGGATCAGGTTGCGGCTCACCATCCGGACCTTCTTGCCCGAGCGCGGAAAGTAGCGGAACTCGAAGTCGATCGCCACCCGCGCCGAGCGCTGGATCAGGCCGCGCACCTCAACGGTCAGATGGTCGTGCAGCCGCACGCTGACGGTAATGCTGCCGGCGCCGTCGAGCTGCACCTGCGGCGGCTCCAGGCCGACCTCGACCATGCCCATCAGGCCCAGCGTCACCGCGGCGGAACGCAGCAACCCGTCCAGCACCGACCCCAGATCCACCGCTCAGTTCCCCCTGCGACCGGGCACCGCATCTACTCCCAGCGGAAGAGTGCGGCCGATACCGCCGTGCCTGCCACCAGCATGCCCAGCAGAATCAACCCCGATCCCCAGTTCCAACCGTGGCCGAACCACAGGTCCTGGAGCAGCCGCACCACGTGGGTCAGGGGCAGCCACCCGGCAACCTGGCGTACGCTCTGTGGCATGATCTCCTGGGATATGGCCGCGCCGGAGAGGAACATCATCGGGAAGTAGAGCGCCATCCCCAGTGCCAGCGCTACCCGATCGCTGCTTGCCAGGCTGGCAACAAGATAGCCGACCGCAACGAACGCCAGCGTACTCAGGGTGAAGCCACCGAGCACGGCCAGCCAGCTGCCGCCGAACCGAAGTGCGAACACCAGCTTCGCCACGATGATCAACAGCACCATGCCCGACGACGTGGCCCCGAAGTGCACGCTCACGTCCGCGGCAAAGTACGCCAGCGGCCGCAATGGCGTGGCATGATACCTGCGCAGCAGCTTCCTCCGCCGGTCCGCGGCCGTGATGTTCGGGATGCTGATGAGGGCGACGTTGCCGATCACGATTGCCGCCAGGGCGGGTACCTCGGTGTCGATGTAACCGTACCCCGGCGGAGCAAACGGACTACCCGTTTCGTTGCCCCAGATGAAGCCGAACAACAACAGCAGCAACAGCGGGAACACCAGCGTGAAGAACAGCGCGATCGGCTCGCGCAGGAAGCGCTTGAACTGAACGGAGGTGAGACGGGCGTAGGAGCGTACCATTGTCGCCAAGACCATCGGTGCCATCAGTCGCGTATCGTGCGTCCGGTCAGCCGGAGGAAGACATCTTCCAGATTGGCCTGCTCGGTGCTCAGGTTGCGGACCGGAATGCGCTGCGAGTGCAGCCATGTCACGACTGCCGCCAGCAGTCCATCGCCACTGCCGGTGATTGTCACGCGCCAGCCCTGCTGCACCACCGTGGCGACCTGGGGGAGCGCATGCAGTGGTGACCAGTCGGGCGCCGATCTCACATCGAAGACCACCCGGGTCTCGTGATCGAAGGTCCGTACCAGCCGCTCGGGCGTATCCACGGCAAGGACGCGGCCGCGGTCGATGATGGCAACCCGGTCGCACAGCAATTGCGCCTCATCCATGAAGTGGGTGATCACCAGCACCGTCTTGCCCTGCTCCCGGATCGCCCGCACCAGCTCCCAGGTGGCACGCCGCGCCTGCGGATCGAGTCCGCTGGTCAGCTCGTCGAGGATGACCACCTCCGGGTCGTTCACTAGCGCCAGGGCGATGAACAGCCGCTGCCGCTGGCCGCCGGACAGGTTGGAGTACATGGCGTTGCACTTGTCTGCCAGTCCCCACTGCCGCAGCAACGGCTGCCACGGCACGGTGCGCCGGTAGAAGGAACTGAACAGGTCCAGCGCTTCCCACACCTTGATCCGCTCCGCCAACGCCGCCTCCTGCAGTTGCACCCCGATCCGTTCCGCCAGCGCGGTCCGCTCCCGAATCGGGTCCATCCCCAGCACCGAGATGCGGCCCCGGTCCGGGCGGCGCAGCCCGATGACGCTCTCCACGGTGGTGGTCTTGCCGGCGCCGTTGGGGCCGATGATCCCGAAGATCTCGCCCGCGTGGACGGAGAACGACACTTCGTCCACCGCCACCACGTCGCCGTACCGCTTGTGCAGGTTCTCTACCTCGATGATCGGTGCCACCGGCAACTCAGTAGTGGAACTGCGGGCCGATCCACACCCAGAAGTTGTGCGCCTGCACGTCCGCCGGCGGCACGGGGATGCGCTTGTGCACACCGGTTTCCGGCCGCCACTCTTCGAGCGCGTAGTGCCCGTTCACGCCCGCCTCGATCCCCAGCTTCAACACGTTGCGGTCGCCGTCGAGGCCGATCTGCAGGCCGGCGTAGGCGCCGCCGAGCAGGCTGGTTCGCGTCCACGAGTTGGCGCCCGCAGTGATGCCGAGCCTGTCGGTGAGCACCTGGCGCCGGTTCATGCCGTAGCGCAGCGACTCGAAGCCGAGCCCGGCCCGGATCCCGGTCTGCAAGTAGAGGCTCGGCGCGAGCGCCCACTTGTACTGGGCGATACCCGCGAAGTAGCGCTGCCCGTATCCGGCGTAGCTGTGGTAGTCGTCGTAGCCGTCGCCGTCCTCGTCGACGGTGTCGCGCGGCCCGAGCGGATCGACCGCGTGCCTGGCGAAGCCGAGCACGTCCTGGCCGAATCCCGCGTACTCCATGCCGAACTGCAGGCTGCCGTCCACGCTCCAGCGCCAGGTGCCGCCGCCGCCGTCCTTGAGCGGGATGAAGAACTCGCTCATCGCCTCGTACGAGCCGAGCTGCTCGAAGTAGGCGTTCAGGTCGGCCACGCCGGGCAGGTAGCGCAGCGGCCAGAACGGACCGCCGCCGAACCCCGAGTCGGGCGCGCTGCGCGAGGACACCGGCGCCTCGCGCTCCAGCTTCTCGTTGATCTCTTCCAGTACCGCCAGGATGTCGACGGTCGAAACCTCGTCCTCGTCGGCGACGGCAGCCATGACCAGCGTGGTGCCGACTGCCGCCGCGAGTAGTACTCTGCGCACGTTTGAACCTCCGATGTCTATCAGCAAGACCCATGCCAAAGCGCGATACGGCGCAACGGGCGCGCCGCATGGCCCCGCAACCCGGCGACCGTCTACCGGTTGCTATCACCACTGATCCGGCGCCTATCTCCAGCGATAGGCGCAGAACGCCGCGGACGCGGGCCGCGTGGGATCAGCTTACCAGACGATAGTCGGCGGCGGCGTAGCGGTAGGTGGCCAGTTGCTCGCCGGCCTCGAGGCGCCCCTTGTCCTGCTCCGCCGGCGGCTGGTACTCGAACAAAGTCTCTCCTGCGGCGTAGGGCACCTGCCGCCGTTCGCGGATGCAGGCGCGCAGCACCTTCTGCTTGGCCACGATGTACTCGCGCGTGTGCGGGCCGTGCTCCCATTCCACGTGCACGGTGTGGAAGGTGTAGTACACCACCCGCCGCAGCTTGGGCGACACGTTGGGCGGCGAGCCGTGCAGCAGCCGGACGTTGTGCAGCAGCACGTCGCCGGCATTCAGCAGCACGGGCTGCGCTCCCTCGGTCGAGAAGCCGTTGCGGTTGAAGCGAGCAATCGCGTCCCGCGTTTTCGCGTCGGACCAGCGGTGGCTGCCCGGCATCACCCACACGCAGGTGTCGCGGTCGGCATCGTCGAGGTAGAAATCGGCGATGAACACCGGCGGTTCGGAGGGGTAGTCGTCGGTGCTGGCGCGATCCCGATGCCAGAGCACGGCGATCCCCTGCCCCGGCATCTTCAGCACCATGGCGTCCTGGGTGGGGAACAGATCCGGTCCCGCGATCGCCTCGACCGCGCCCAGCACCCCGGGATGCCCCATCATGGCGCGCGCCGCCGGCGACTTGTCGACTACGTACTGGATGCGGCGCAGCACCTCGGAGCCGTCCAGGTGGCCGGTACCGAACAAGAAGTCCTCCAGGTCCGGACGCGCCTGCCGGGTCAGCCGCTCCATGTCGGCGCGCATCGCCGCCAGCTCGTCGCCGCCCAGCGCGCCCGGCAGCGCAAGCCAGCCACGCTCCCGAAAGGTGTGCACCTCGCGGTCCGCGATTCGTTCCATGTGACTCCTTGTACCCTTCCCTACCGCCGTCGTCAAACTCTCTTATGCCCCAGGGATACCAGGTGCCACGCTGGGCACGGCGCTAAATCCCATCGAGTTCGGCGAGCGCGCGACCGAGAGATGCGAGGCCGCACACCCGTACCCCTGCTCTGGTCTCGTCGCGCTCGCCGCCGTAGACCAGGGTTCCCCGGCTCCGGCACGGTGATTCACCGAACACGGCGGTGAAGTATCGGAACGCCTTGAAGAAGCTGCTGTTCAAGGTCTGTCCGGACTTCACTTCGATGGGACAGGGGATGTGCCCGGCGCTCAGCAGCAGGTCGATCTCGTTCCCCTTGCTGTCGCGGTAGAAGGAGAGGTTATCCGGCCGATTGTGGTGGTAGCGGTGCTTGAGAACCTCCGCAACGACGAGATTCTCGAACAGGTTGCCCCGCAGTGGGTGATGGCGCAGGTGGGTCGCGTGCTCGATCTCCAGCAGCCGCGCCGCTAGTCCGACGTCGTAGAAATAGAGCTTCGGCGACTTGATCAGTCGCTTACCGAGGTTGCCGTGGTACGGCTTCAATCGATACACGATGTAGCTCGCCTCCAGTATGGTCATCCACTGGGTCGCGGTCGGCTGTGAGATGCCGGTGTCATTGGCCAGAGCCGAGAGGTTGAGAATCTGTCCGACCCGTCCGGCGCAGAGACCGAGGAAGCGTTCGAACAGCGCGAGGTTGTGTACCTGGGTGAGCTGGCGCACGTCACGTTCCACGTAGGTGGTCAGATAGCTCGACAGCGCTTCGACGGGGTCCAGGCGCTGGTCCCAAATGCGTGGATAAAATCCCTTCAGCAGCAGATCATCCGCCGGGGCAGCGACGGACAGTTCCTCCAGGGAAAAGGGCAGCAGTTGAATCATCACGGTGCGCCCGGCGAGAGACTGGGAGACTGCCTCCATGACTTGGAACTGCCTGCTTCCGGTGAGCACGAACATCCCGTTGCGCTGACGTTCATCTACCAGAACCTGAATCCACGACGTCAGTTCCGGCACATGCTGGATCTCGTCGAGAACGGCACCGTCGGGAAACCGGTCCAGAAAGCCCTTCGGATCCTCGCGGGCAAACGCGCGCTCCTCGTGGCTTTCAAGGTTGACGAACGGCAGGTCGCGAAAGTGTTGTTTCACCAGCGAGGTCTTGCCTGACTGGCGCGGGCCGGTGATGGTGAGCACCGGATACTGGGAGCGCAACCGTGGCAGGTGCGCCTCAATGGTCCTGCGGAGGTACTTCATGGGTGCAATTCGAAGATCGTTTCTTCAAATTGTACCGACCGGGCCCCGGCTGGGCAACTCTCTCTCCTGTATGCTACCCACCGCCACGCCGCCGGTTACACCACCGCTCGGACGCGGGCTGCCCGTTACTGCGGTGGGGGTTAGGCGGCGGCCTCCTTGAATTCGGTAACCAAGCCTTCGACGGTGGCCTTGGCGTCGCCGAAGATCATGTAGGAGTTGTCGCGGAAGAACAGCGGGTTGTCGATGCCGGCGAAGCCGCTGGCCATGGAGCGCTTGAGGATGAAGCAGGTGCGCGCCTTGTCGGCGTCGATGAT
>JAKZWC010000461.1:0-4443 GCA_047515735.1 Spirochaetales bacterium
ATCAAGGCCCGCGTCACTCGGTCGTGGCCGGCCGAACCGTTGCGTTACTTGTAAGGGTCGGCCGCGTCGCGCAGGCCGTCGCCGACGAAGTTGAACGCCAGCACCGTGATCACCACGAACAGGGCGGGGATGATCAGCCACGCGAACGCGGCCACGCTGCGGATCTTCTGGGCATCCTGGAGCAGCACGCCCCAGCTCACCGCCGGCGACCGCAACCCGAGGCCCAGGAAGCTGAGCGCGGTTTCGGCCAGGATCATGCCGGGGATGTCGAGACTGACGTTCACGATCAGGTAGCCGGCGAAGTTGGGCAGTAGGTGGCGGCCGATGATGCCTGACTCCTTCATCCCGGCCAGCCGCGCCGCCATCACGTAATCAAGGGCGCGCAGCTCCAGCAGCTTGCCGCGCACCACGCGCGCCAGCCGGCCCCAGCCCACCAGCGACAGAATCACCACGATGCCGAAGTAGATCTGCAGTATCGACCAGTCCCGCGGCATCGCCGCGCTGAGGGCGAGCCACAGCGGAATGGTGGGTATCGACATGAGAAACTCGATCGCACGCTGGATCAGCATGTCGGCACGGCCGCCGAAGTAACCCGATATGCCGCCGAGCGTGACGCCGATGGCGAAGGTCAGGAACACGCCGACCAGGCCGATCAGCAGCGACACGCGCGCCGCGTACAGGTTGCGCGAGAACACATCCCGGCCGATGACGTCGGTGCCGAACAGGAACACGCCGCCGGGCTCGTCGACGCCGAACAGATGCAGCCGTGCCGGGATCAACCCCAACAGCCGGTAGGACTCGCCCGCCGCGAACAAGCGGATGGGGTAGCGCACGCCGCGGTCCTCCGCGTACACCTTGGCGAACGTCTCGGGATCGCGCTGCGAAGTGATGCCGTATACGAATGGCCGAACAGGAAACCGGCCCGAATCGGCGGTCAGCCGGATGCGCGACGGCGGGTGGTAGTTGGCGAACCTTCGCTCCACCGAGTAGGGCGTGACGAACTCGGCGAACATGCTCATCGTGAACAACAGCGCGAGCACCGAACCGCCGCCGATGGCGAGGTGATGGCGCCGCAGCTTGCGCCACATGAGCTGCCATCCCGACGCCAGGTAATAGTCCTCGCGGTCACCGATCGACCTGCCCTTGCCCCGCTGCCGGATCATGCTTCGACCGCTCTGTCGAACCGGATCCGCGGATCCACCACCACCAGCAGGAAGTCGGAAATGATCGTCCCGATGATGGTCAGCGAGCCGAGCAGCAGGATGATCGCGCCGGCCAGGAACATGTCTTCCACCAGCAGGGCCGCGTAGAGTGCCGGTCCGATGGTGGGCAGCGACAGCACGAGCGCGGTGATGGTGGAGCCCGACACGATCTCCGGCAGTATCCAGCCGACCGTGCTGATGATCGGGTTGATCGCCACTTTGACCGGATACCGGAACAGGAGATGGTTCTCGGCCACCCCCTTGGCGCGCGCGGTGACCACGTACTGTTTGCCGAGTTCATCCATCAGGGAGGCGCGCATGACGCGGATGATGCTGGCGGTGCCGGCGGTGCCGACGATCACGATCGGCAGCGGCAGATGCTTGATCAGGTCGATCACCTTGGCAATCGTCCAGGGCGTTCCGGCGAACTCCGGCGAGAACAGCCCGCCCGCGCTCATACCCAGGTTGAGCAGGATGAACATGAGGATGAGCGCCAGCAGGAAGTTGGGAGTGGCAAGGCCGACGAATCCGACCACGGTCAGTGCGTAGTCGGCGGGCGAGTATTGATGCGTGGCCGAATAGATGCCGATCGGGATGGCGATCAGATAGGTCATGAGAAGGGTGGTGAGGGTGATCACGATGGTGAGCGCGAGGCGTTCGCCGATCACTTCCGTGACCGGCCTGCTGTGCTGGTAGGAGTAGCCCAGGTCGCCGCGCAGGAATTTGCCGATCCACTTCACGTACTGCACGTACACCGGCTTGTCGAGACCGTACCGGTCGCGCAGCGCCGCCAGCACGCCCAGGCTTACGTCATCGCCATCCTGCTGCAGCTTGTGCGCGTACGAGGTGACGAAATCGCCCGGCGGGAGCTGGATGACGGCGAAGCTGACGATGCTGATCAGCCACAGCATGAGGATCATGTACGCGCCTCGACGAATGACGTATGAGCTCATGAACCTGTCCGCCGCGGTGACTACGGCAACGGGCGGGGCCGGATGGCGATCCCGCCGACGCTACCTCTTTATGTACCAGGTCTCGTTGAGGTAGTCGCGGTCGCGGCGCAGGCCGTACACCCAGCCGGGCTCGCCGCGCATGTTGCCGATGCGGTCGTTGACGATGCGCACGATCGGGGGACTGCTCACCGTGCCGAAGAAGCGCAGGTTCTCGACGTTCAGCCGGATCATCTCGTTGGCCAGCTCCTCGTACGCCGCACTGCCGCGCGGCGCCACCATCCACTCCAGCATCACCTCGTAGGTGCGCAGCACGTCCGCGGGCGGCTGTTCGCCGTTGGCGCCGCCGCTCTCGATCCACTCGCGCCACGGACCCGACGACATCATGCTGTTCGGGTAGTTGTGGTACGGCGGGATCAGCCTGATCGGGGTGTTGCCCCTCGCCCGCGTCACCGTGCCGCCGTCGCTCGGCCAGATGCCGACGTCCAACTCGTTGGCGGCGCCGCGCGTCTGCCACAGCGGCACCGCGATGAGCCGCGGCTCGAAGCGCACCCCGATCTGTGCCCAATAGCCGCGCACCAGGTCGAGCAGCGGCTCCACGTACGCAATCCAGGTAATCGGATGCTCGCCCAGAATCTGCACCGCTTTGCCGTCGGAGCGCAGCCGCCACTGCCGGTCCGCGTCCCACTCCAGACCCATCTCATCGAGCAGCGCATTGGCCCGGTCCACATCGTGCTCGGCGAAGTAGCTGCCCATCCAGTCCTCGTAGCCGGGCCACTCGGGCCGCACCGGAGCGGTGAACGGCTTGGTCTGGCCATGGAACAGGGTCTCGCCGATGTCGTCGCGATCGATTGCCAGCGACAGCGCCTGCCGGAACCGAATGTCATTGAAGATGTCCCGCAGGATGGGATCCTGGTGGGTGTAGTTGAGCGCGAACCCGAGCGCGAACGAGCTGCCGTTGTTCTCGAACAGGTAGGTCTGGTAGCCGCCGCTCGCTTCATTCTGCTTGTAGATCGGAAAGTCGCCGAAACTCAGCTGGGTCCGCTGGAAGTCCACTTCGCCGTTCATTGCCTTGAGGGGAATGAGGTCCCCCGACTCGACCACCTGCTGGCGGATCTTGTCGATGTACGGAAGCTGATTTCCGGCCGTGTCGATCACGTGGTAGAACGGGTTGCGGGTCCACACGAACGCCTCGGTGCCGGTCTGCTCCAGCACGAACGGATCTACCACTGGCGCCAACGGAACGTTGTACTTGTAGTCGTGCCTGGTGGACCACACGCCGTGGAACTGGAACGCCAGCACCCAGGAGTCGAAGCCCTCCGCCTTGGCGTTCGCCTCGACGTCGGAGTTGTAGTCGATGTGGTACTGCTCCAGGTAGTGGCGTGGCGCCCACGGCCGCGACTGATGCCAGAATTCGATTGCGTTGGGCACCGGCACGGCGAAGTCGAAGCGCACTTCGAACGGATCTACGACCGTCAGGGTGGCCGGCTCGCCGCCGGGGCGGAACGCCGACGGCACCTCGGGGGTGATCAGCTCGTTGTTCTGGATGTCCTGCCACCAGAACTGGAAGTCGTCGGCGCCGAAGTCTTCGCCGTCGGACCACTTCATGCCGCTGCGCAGGTACAGCGTGATGCCGCGGTCGTCGGCCGCCTGCTGCCAGCCCTTGATCATGTTGGGATGAAACTCGCTGCCGTCGGGCGGCCAGATCAGCAGCCGCCGGTCTTCGTCGTAGCCGGCTCCGCTGGGCGTGAGCGCGCGGATGGTGCCGCCGTAGTGGCCGATCTCGTCGATGGGCCGCAGCACCAGGGGCTCGTCGGGCAGGCGCTCCCCGACCGGCGGCAGCTCGCCCTGTTGCACCAGCCCGGCAAGCATCGGCGACTCGCCGTACTGCGTGATGCTGTTGCCGGTGCGGCGCGTGTACTCGGCCGGCGTGGCGAAAATGAAGTCGACAAACGGTTCGCCGTCCACGGCAGTGCCGGCCTGCAGGGCGCCGGCGGCCGTTGCCGCCGCCTCCACTTCCCCCGTGGCCAGCACGGGCAGGCTGCCAACGGTGCACAAGCCGATACCGAATAGCAGAAACAACCTTGTTCTCATGGATCACCTCCAGCGGATGCCACGATGATGACAGGACGAGCGCGGAGGTGGCAAGCGCGGCGCCGTGCTTGCGGTAACAGGGTAGAGTCCGGACTCGTCTACGCTTTCAGTTGCTGCAAGAGCAGCGGTGAAATCCGATAGCCGCACTCGGCCATTCGTTGTACGACGACCGCGGCGTCCTCGATGAGCGATCTCGT
>JAKZWC010000462.1:0-4012 GCA_047515735.1 Spirochaetales bacterium
TGTCGCCGCCGTACGGAGGCAGTTCCACCGCGTACAGCAGGCTGCCCATCGGCGGCCGTTCCAGGTAGCTGGTGTCGGTGTGCCACACCCCGCCGAAGGCGATCCGCTCGTGCTCCAGCTTGGTGGCCGCGGTCACCAGCGGCTCCTCCGGGAGGCCCTGCAACTGCGGGTAGGCGAGGGGCTCGCCGAGGCACCGAGCGAACGCGAGCAGCGACTTCGGAGTCAGCTCCTGCGCGGAGAAGAAAACCACCAGGTGGTCCAGCAGCGCCTGACGGATCTCCGCCACGGCCGCGGCGCTCAGCGAGCGGTTGAGATCTACGCCGGCGATCTCGGCGCCGAGGGCCCCCGCGATCGGGGTCACCGAGAGATTCGTCATGCCTCGACCACCGGCCACGCCGACCGCAGCCGCGCCACCGTCACGCGCCGCGCTACGGCGCTGCCGCCGACGGCTACCAACCGTACCGTGGATTCCCACTGCGGCAGGATGATGCCCGTGGCGATGGTCACCGCGCCGCCGTCCGCGTACAGTTCCAGCGAGGTGCGATCCACCAGAATCCGCCACGTGAACGGGCCTTCCGGAGCCGGCAACGGCACCGTATAGCCTCCACAGCACAGCACGCCCAGGCGCCGGTCGTAGAACACCGGCACGCCGCGCACCACCAGCCCCACGCAGTCGGCGGCGCCCAGCTCCAGCTCCGCCTCCACGTCCAGCAGCTCGCCGCTCACCTCGGCCTCAAGCGGCCGCGCCGGCGTGATCTCCGTGTCCGCGATCTCCCAGCGCTCCACCCGCAGGCTCTCCAGCTCGCGTACCGGGGCCGCCGTCAGCACCACCTGGTCGCCGCGGCGCTGCAGCCCCAGGCTGTGCGGAATGGTCATGCACTGGCCGAACGGCATCCCCGGCATCTTCTGGCGCAGCCAGGCGATCTGCAGCCGGCGGCCATCCTCAGGCGGCACGTCGCTCCAGGTCTGGGCGGCGTAGCCGTTGCCGTCCGGCTGCAGCTTGCGCGGCGCCTGCTCCGGGTGGAAGGTGCGGCCGTCGAACGAACCCACCAAGTAGGTGCTGTTGGCGCCCCAGAACACCCACTTCCGCTCGCCCGACGGGTCCCCGTCGCCGCCGACCGGCAGCGGGAACAGCTCCGGGCACTCGGTGGTGCGCGGCAGCTCCAGGTCGCTGGTGCGCTCCCACTGCAGCAGGTTGGGCGAGGTGAAAATCGCATAGTCGAAGCGATCCAGGTACAGCACCATCACCCAGCGCTCGCTCTCGGGATGCCAGATCACCTTGGGATCGCGGTTGCGATGCACGATGTGGTCGATAACCGGGTTGCCGTCGTACTTGCTCCAGGTGGAGCCGCCGTCGGTGGAGATGGCCAGGCACTGAACGAACCCGGGCGTCCAGGAAGCGTGGCCCGCCGTATAGATGGCGACCACCGCGGGCGCACCCGGGCGGCCCAGCCCGGAGGTGTTCTCGTGATCCACGACGGCGCAGCCGGTGGACATGGCGCCCAGCTCATCGGGGTACAGGGCCACCGGCAGCTCGCTCCAGTGCACCAGGTCGCGGCTCACGGCATGGCCCCAGTGCAGGTTGCCCCACTCGACGCTGTAGGGATTGTGCTGGTAGAGCAGGTGGTACTCGCCCCCGAAACAGAACAGGCCGTTGGGGTCGTTGTTCCAGCCGCGCCGGGAAGAAAAGTGGAACTGCGGGCGCAACTGCTCGCGGTACAACCCGTCAGGCGGCACCGGCTCGGCCGCCAGTTGCAGCCCGTCCAGTGAAGCAGCGCCGGAGCCCTCGAACTCCACGGTGAGGCGCTGCCCGAGGAACGGTTGCAGGTCGCTGAACACCTGGTAGTCCCCGGTCCCGGCCGCCAGGTCGATGTCGAAGTGGCGCACCACCTCGCCGCCGGCGCGCAGCCTCATATGCCCGTCCGGCTCGCCCCTCGCGCCGGTGTCCGGCCGCCGCCGCACGGGCAGGATCAGGTAGCGCTGGTCAATCTGCAGCTCACGGATTAACATGGAATTATCGTCTCCTGCACTTACGCGACTGCGAGCTGGATGAGCGGCCTGATCGCTTCGCGAATCTGGCCCGCATCGTCCATGTCGATTCCGGTGAGTGAAACGCCCCGACTGGCACCTATGAACTCATACGCAGTTATGTGGCCAGCTTGATCAAGGTGGGCGATCCGCCCTTCGTCGAGGCGCTTGCCGCCGGCTTCCCCTCCTTCCGCTGCCCGAAGCGCAACAAGAATCACATCCGCCTCGGAGTCGTACCGAAGTTGCATTCCGGGCCTCCTCACATCGAGATCCAGTAGACAGTGATGACCAGTGCCGGAGTCCGGTGACGTGCTACCACGATGCGCATCTTGCGCTTCCCAAGCATCATACTCGTCAGCGGTGTCCCCACTGATCACAGTCTCCGGAGCCGCCAGCACGGGCTCGTCTGGCGCGTGACGCCCTGATCCACCATTTGGGCGGCGCAGGACCTCGGCGCCGGCCGCCACCGCTACTTCCTCGGGCATGCGCACCATCTCCATTGCGTTATCGGAAAGACGCGTCGGCGCATGTGGGCGGAAAAGCCGGGCAGCACGGTCACCGGGTCAGGCAACCGACTCGGCTCTCCGGGCCTGCGCCAGCTCGTAGGCGCCCTGCATCCTGATCCAGTGGCCGGCATCGCTCCAGCCCAGGCGCTCCAGTGCGATGGCGAGCCGAGGAGACACTCCGGCCTTGCCATTGAGGACTCGCGACAGCGTGTTCCTCGTGACGTTCAGGCGCGCCGCCGCCTCGCCAACGGTCCACTCTTCGGCCACAATCGCCTCCCGGATGATCTCCCCGGGATGCACCGGGTCATACATGCCACTCATGAATGCTCCTTCTTCAATGATAGTCAATCAGGTCCACGTCCACCGCCTCGCCTTCGTCGAATCGAAAGACGAGCCGCCAGTTGGCCGAGACACGTAGACTCCATTGGCCGCTTCGGCTTCCCTTCATCGGGTGCAGCCTCCACCCGGACAGGTCAACATGACGTGGCACCGTTGCCTCGTCCAACGCAGTCAGCATCCGCCGGATCCGCGGCACCAAATCGGGTGACAGCCGTCGCGCGTCGCCGCGATCATACAATCGTTGCAGCGCCCGATGGGTAAACCGCATGTTGTTCCGACTGTATCGTGATACGGGTCACGATGCAATGTACCATCAGCGCCGCTTGGGAGCGATTAGGAGGGAGATGATCGGATGACGGTAAAGGTACGGGCTGCCTACCCGAGTGGCGGTAGCTGCCCGCCGCTGCGTGGCAGGTGCACTTCTGGCAGATCGCGGTGCGCGTCGACACCGACGTGGGAGTGGTCGGCAACGGGTGTGGCGTCGGGGTTGGGCGCGACCGCCGGCCTGCTGCAGGTGCAGGCCTCATCGTGAAGCGCGGCAGTCACGCCGAGCTCATCGCCGCCGGTGCCACTACCACCGCCTCTTCGAGCTGCTCGGCCGGCAGAAGCGCGGCTACTCGTCGGCGCACTCGACAACCACGGCGTCGCCTTCCACCGAAACCGGGTACGTCTTTACCCGCAACCGCGGGTCGCCGAGGCAGCTTCCGTCGGTGATGTCGAATGCCCAGTTGTGCCATGGGCAGCGCAGGATCTCGCCGTCGCGGTCCATGGTCAGCGTGGCGCCCGCGCTCGAGGGAGGCGCATCGGCGACGAAGCGGCCGCTGACGTGGCCGATGCACAGCGGCCCCCGGTTGTGCGGGCAGATGTTGCGCAGCGCGTAGAAGGTGCCCTTGACGTTGAACACGCCGATCCCGGCGCGGCCTCGGAACGGGACCACCAGCTTGCGTCCGCCCTCCGGGATCTCCGCCACCGTTCCGACGACAACCCGGCGCACGCGTCCGTTGCCGCCGGCCGCCACCGCTACTCCCCGGGCATGCGCAGCATCTCCAGCGCGTTGTCGGAAAAGATGCGACGGTGCATGTGGTCGGAAATGCCGGGCAGCACGGTTACCGGGTCGTTCTGGTCGAAGTGGGGGAAGT
>JAKZWC010000463.1:0-4524 GCA_047515735.1 Spirochaetales bacterium
TACGCACCCATCTCCGAGTTCAGTACTCCACGTATCGCGTGCCGGGGCCACCGGTAGATCGGCGCCGTCTTGCAGTGCTTAATTTCGTAATGGACGAAGTGCACCTGTACGGCACTGGTGGTGGTCGCGAGCAGCGCAGCGGGGGTCGCGTGGTACGGCGTGGCGCGGATGTCGACTACGATCTCGTCCGGAATCTTCAGGGGCGATTCCGAGCACGGCTCGAGGAGTTACTGACCCAGGGGCGGCGCTTCGCCGTGCTGGATCGCCGCTCCCCGGAGATCTACGAACAGGAAAGGAGGCTGCTGGAGTCCGCCGACGTTGACCCGAGCGAAGGGGTGCGCCTGGGCAAGGTCCTCGGTGCGGACTACCTCCTGTATGGAGCGGTTGACCGCATTGAAGTAACGGAGGAGCGGAAGACGATCGCGCTTACCGGCGAAAGCCGGACCGAGGTGTTGGCAACGGTTCGGGTCCGCTTTTTGGTGCTCGCCGTGGCGACGCGGCAGGTAAAGTGGTCATCGTCGCTGGAGTTGCAACATGATCTGACAGAGGATTTACGCCCCGAGCAGGCTGCGGAACGTCTGCTTGATGAACTCGCTCTACACATCGTCGACGAGTTGACGGAGAATATTTTTCCGCCGGTGGTGACGCAGGTGACCGGATGGGGGAGTTTCGTGGTGAACCGGGGCGGCAATACCGTCCGCGAAAACGATCTGTTCGAAGTGTTCGCACTCGGCGACGTGCTGGTGGATCCCGATACGGGCGAGAGTCTGGGGCGCCTGGAGGTCACTGCCGGCATTGCCCGCGTCACGTCCGTAAAGCCGAAATTCTCTCTGGCGGAGATGATCACCGATCACGACGGCATCGCGCGCGGCATGATCCTGCGCCGTTTTCACGACGTGCTCAGCGAACGTGCCAGTCCGGAATCCGTAGCAGCTCGGCCGCGTAGAGAGGATGAGCGCAACTATCGTCGGATCGATGGTGACCGGGATCGGGACGGCATGCCGGACTATCTGAACCGCGATGCGCAGACCGGCGACAGCAACAACGACGGCCTCCCGGACTATCTGAACCGGGACAACCTCCGGCGCAGGTAGCTGAGCGAGGTTGCCGGCGCTCGGGCCGTCGGTCAGACGGCCCGCACCCGTGGTTGCGTAGTTGGGTGATTTGTGGACGGGTGTTCTTGTATTTTGGTACCGATAATGCTTATGGGAGCAGTTTACGCCCCCGGACATCGCCGGATGCGACCGGGGGCCTCCTTTACCGGGTTGCGGAGGAAGATTGATGCTTAGAACAGGTGCACGCGCTTTGCTGGTGGTTGTAGCAAGCGTGGTCGCTACTCAGATCGGCTGCGTTTTTTCGCCGACTCCATTGCCGGAAAAGGAACCCTCACCCGAAGAACGGTTGACCGATCTCAAAGCGGAGCTCGGGGTTCTGGAGGGCGAGCTGGCCGTCGCGCAGGCGAAACTGGACCAGTCGACGGACACCGCCAGGGCAGCCGAGGAATCGGCCAGCGAGGCGCAGGAGGACACCGTGCGCGCGCAGGCCGCGGCTGAGGCGGCGGCGAGCGCGGCCCGCGAGGCCCAGGCGGAGACCGACCGGGCACAGGCTGCGGCAGCGGTCGCGGAGACCGCGGCCAGCGAGGCGCGGGCGGAGACCTCGGAAGCCCGCGCTGCGGCGACGGCCGCCGAAACTGCCCTCGCGAAGGTGATTCGCACCTTTGTCCAGCCTGATTTCTCCGTAGTCGTTCAAGACCGGCAGGGTCGCAGAGCCGAGCTGCCTCCAGGCCTGGACCTGCGAATGGTGAATCTGGACTCCGCACTGCTCTCCGTCGCCGGTCCTGATTCCGTCTACCTTACGGGGATTCGCTATGACTCGGAGGAGTTTACCGCACAGTTGCGCTACCCCGGCCTCGGTATGATTCCCGACCTGGATCTGACCACTCCGGCGCTTGATGTGGTAGCGCGCAATGCGCTGATGGTTTCCAACGTGGGGATTGATGGAGCCGCCTACGCGGTTACCGTGCGAATCGGTGCCGGCGGGACTGTCTCCATCACGCGCAAGGCACAGGGCCACAAAGTCAGGACCGCCGCGGAGTTGCTGCGCGACGATCTGCTCAACGCGTCCGACGTGAACCGCGTCCTGCGCGGTTTCGGCGGCGGCCAGGCGCTGCCGGGCGAAGGCGCCTGGTCGCGCACCGCCCCCGGCACGGTGAGTCAGACCGATGCGGGGGCCAGTCATTCCAAGTTTGCGATCGGCACCGGGGAGCTACCGAAGGTGCTGACGTTGTACGGTGTAACCGCCAGCGCCGACGGCAGCGTCAAGGCGGGTTTTGGCCTGCACTTCCTCGCATCGGAAACGCCGCCCTCCGGCAACACCTGGAATTTTGGTCGTTCCTACTTGCTGTGGGCCACGCAGGAGCCGGCCTTTTTCGGGACTGACGATACACAGGTCCAGCTCTACGAGTCGCAGGACGGCAATCGCCTGGTGTGGCGGAAGAGCAGGAGCATCGCGCAGGCGTTGTCGTCGGGCCTCACGCTGGAGGCTCTCTACGACCCCAACGACTGCATGATGGGAGACGCACCGTGCCACGGGTCGATCACCGTGCTGGTGGACGGGGTGGAGCAGTTCAGGGTCGCGGTCTCGGCAGACGTCGCTCAGGGTGCCGCCGACACGATTGCGCTGCGGGCTCTCGGCGGCCCGGCGGAATTCACCGACCTGTACATGCTTTCACGCTGAGCGACCCGTCACCCACGTTGCCGGACGGCGCCGCGCTGAACGGCATCGGGCAACGAAGCGAAGCAGATATCGGAGCGGCGGGTGCCTGCGTGGGCGGTAGGGGATAGTTATGCACCGCCGGCCATCCGGCGCACTCGGCAACCCGACACCTGACCCGTAGCGGCACCGGCTACTCGCGTTACGCGAACCACCGCCCTCTTGCGTACCGGGCCGTGCTATGTTCATATGGACAACCCGTCTGCAAGGGGATTCGGCTCAGCGTGTAAGGAAGAGGAGAGGGCAATGCATAGAATAGGGATCGGCGCAGTTTTGCTTGCCGGTGCGATTTCACTGGTGAGTCAGACCGGCTGTGTATCTCCGGCCGGCGTGGAAGAGCCGGCCGAGGCCCCGGCACCGGCGGAACCGCAAGCGGGCGATCTGGAAACGAAGGTGGCCGCACTGGAAGCGGAAGTCGCCGCGCTCACGGAAGAGGTGGCGTCAGCACAAGAAGAGGCAGCGGCGGCGCAAGCTGAAGCGATGACGGCGGAGGCGGATGCCGCGGCGGCGCAAGCGGCGCTGAGCGAGGCCGAGGCGACGGTGATGTCAGTCAAGGAAGCCGCCAGTCAAGCACGAGCGGAGAGCGAGCGAGTTCAGGCGGAGACGAGGCAAGCCCAGGCCGAGGCCGAGGCGCTGCTGGCGGCAGCTCCCGCACCGGGAATCGAGGTCTCCCCGGACCAGATCGATATCAGCTTGCTGGATCTCGACTCGGCGCAGGTGTCGCTGGCGGGCCCTGACGCCATCTACGTGTCGTCGATCAGGTATGCCGGGAAGCCGTATTCCGCACTCCTGAGGTACGAGGGTGGAACCACCGCCACGATAGAGCGCGTCTTCGGTCCCCGTGGTGCGATCATTCCCGACTCGGTAGATCTGTCGCAGACCCAGCTCTCGCTCGTGGCGCCGAACATTCTTGACGTCGCCAACGTGGGCGTTGACGGCCGCGGATACTCGGGCCAGCTACGCTACACCGGCGACAACCAATTGGAGGTTGCCGGTATCCAGCGGGTAACGCTGCCGCCCACCGCGGCGCAGCAGATTGCCGGTCTGCGGGAGCAGCTGGCCGCCGCGCAGGCAGAAGGCGCCCAGACCAGGAACGCACTGGCTGCGGCGGAAGCCTCCGCCCGAGAAGCGCAGGACGCACTGGCTGCGGCCGAGGCGGCAGTCGCGGCAGCCCGGGACGAGGCGGCGGCGGCGCAGGCCGAGGTCGAGATGATGCTGGCGGACGCGTACCAGCCGTCGGCGGTGGCGGTGGCGGCGGACCGGCTCGATGGGAGTCTGTTGAGCCTGACGGGTGCGCGAGCGTCGCTGGCGGGCCCGGACCGGGTATACGTGACGTCGATCGAGTACGGAGGCGAGAGCTATTCGGCGCTGCTGAGGTACCGTGGCGGGACCACGGCGAGCGTGGAACAGGTGTATGGGCCGCGCGGGAAGCTGATCCCGGACACGGTGGGGTTGGCGCAGACGCGGCTGGCGTTCATGGTGCCGGACGCGGTGGACATCGCCTACGTGGAAGTGGACGGCCAGGGGTACTCCGGACAGTTGCGCTACGCGGGTGACAACCGGCTGGAGGTGGCCGGGATACGGCGGGTGACGTTGCCGCCGACGGCGGCACAACAGGTGTCGGCGGCGGAAACGGCGGCAGCCGAGGCAGTCGCGGCGGCGCGGGCCGCGGCCGACGCCGCGGTAGCGGAGGCGCAGCAGAGTGCGGCCGCCGCGGAGGCGGCAACGGCAGCGGCTGAGGCGGCCGCCGAG
>JAKZWC010000464.1:0-3023 GCA_047515735.1 Spirochaetales bacterium
ACCCTGCACCGGGTAAAGAACTTCCGCGACCTGACCCTCGACCTGAGCCGCGACTTCAGCCCCTCGACCTAGCGCGCGATGTGGGTGACTCCTTTCGTGGAATTGACAGTCGTCCGGGAGTTTGCGGTGGCGAGCCGTGCATTCTCGGAACCAGGATCCCGGTTTGGATTCTGGAGCAGGCGCGGCGGTTGGGAACCAGCGAAGCCGATCTATTGAGGGCTTATCCAACGCTCCGTGCGGAAGACTTGACCAATGCATGGGCATACGTTCGTTCGCATAGACCAGAGATCGACCGTGATATTCGAGAGAACGAGGACGCGTAAGTGGCGTAAGGGATGAACGCGGTCAACCTGCGGTATCCGACACCTCGTGAATCATGCCCTGAAACTCCAGCACCAGGCGCGAGCCGTCGTCACGGGTGAACTCCAGGCGGGTGCCGCCGCGCACGGGGGAACGGCCCTCGCTGATCTTGCCGTCGGTGAAGCAGCCGACGACCTCGCCGAGGAACAAGTCGTGGGAGCCCAGGGGTACGATCTGGCCGACTTTGCACTCGTAGTTGATGGGACACTCGGCGATGTGCGGCGAGCGAATGCGGCGCCCGGGCGCGGCGGTGAGGCCGGTCTCCTTGAACTTGTCGACCGTCGGGGACTTGCCGCGCGAGAGCCGGCCGCATTCCGCTACCTGCTCGCGCAGCCGGTCGGTGGGGAAGTTGACGGCGAAGTCCCTGGCGCAGTGCAGGAGCTCGTGGGTGCCGCGCTTGTAGTATTCGAAGGTGTGCTCCTCGACGCTCACTGCCACGCCCAAGTAGAAGGGCAGGCGGTTGAGCCAGCCCCAGCCGACCGCCGGCATGATGTTGGGGATGCCGGTGACGTCGTCGGCCACGCTGATCAGGGCCGGCGTCACGGGGAGGAAGCCGGGCGTCCCGAAGTGCTCGTCGAACGGGGGAATGCTGCGGTCATGCTCGTGGTAGATTTTGGCCATGGATCGCGTGCAGGATGGAGCCCGCGGGCGCGGCCGTCAACGCCGGTCCCGGCTGCAACGTGGCGGAACTGCCGCAGTCCGGGAAAGGGGATACCCATGGGATCATTGATCGAACAGTACCTGCGGGCCATAGAGGCGCGGCTCGCCGGCCTGGGTGCGCAACTGCCCACCATCGCTGCGGCAGCCGCGGTCGTCGCGGAGCGGGCCTGCGCCGGCGGGCGGGTCTGGGCGCTGAGCGACGAAGAGGGGTTCGTCGGCGAATACCAGCACCGCGCCGCGGGCCTGATGATGATGAGCCCGTTGCCGGGAAACGGCGCGCCTCCGCTCGACGAGGCCGTGGGAGCCGGAGACGCGGTGCTCACGGCCACCCAGCATCACGCCCCGGAGCGCCAGGACGAGTTGCTGCAGGCGCTTGCCGAGCGGGGAGTCCACGTCACGCTGGTCGCAGCGGCCGACTCGCCGTTGCGGGCGCGCGCCACCGCCTTCATCGACAACGGGCTGCCGTCCGGCACCGCACCGCTGCTACAGCACGACGGCGCAGCCATCTGTCCCGCGGCGAGCACCGTGAACATCGCCGCCGGCTGGCTGTGGGCGCTGGAGCTGGCCAATGCCTGCCATCTGCGGGGGAAGGCGCCGGTGTTTCTCGTGAGTGGCGGTCTGGCCGCCGGTGGGGACCGCAACCGGCAGCTCGACGGCAAGCCATTCCACGACCCCGGCGAGTACCACGTGGTGCCTGCGCCGGCGGGGCAGAGGGGCACCGAGCTGCTCGCCGAGTGGCTGCGCTGCCTGACCAGCATTCGCGCCACCGAGATGGAGAAGCTCGCCGAGATCGGCGCCCTCGCCGCCGCCACCCGGGCTGCGGGGCACACGGTGTGGTGTGACTCGATCGGGCACAGTCTGCCGGCCCAGCGCGGCATCGAGGGCGACCCCGGCTTGTTTCGCCTGCAGTTCCCCGAGCAGGGCGAGGAGCCCGACTTCGCCGCGGGCGACTGTTACCTCTTTAACGGCTACTACGGGTTCCCCGCGGAGCAACTGGCCGCGGCGCGCGCGGCCGAGGTGCGCTCCGCCTGGATCATGGGTGGCAGGGAAATCGAAGTGATCTACCCGCATCCCGGAGAGATCCACGTCAACGGCTATTGGCGCTACGGCGACGCCAGCCTGCACCTGCCCGGCTACGACTACCGGGTGATTCCGCCTTCCGGTGTCGTCACCAACACCATGCTGTGGCTGCTGCAGGCCGCCGCCATCGACGCCGGCGCGCACCGGTAGCCGGGGCGCCGATACGCCGACATTGAGCCTGATCCGGGATTGAATGCGTGGAGAAGCTGTGTGGTTGCGCTGAAGTACATAGTCGTGGCGCCGCCAATGACCTGCAGCGACTGGTTCACGAGCCGCCCAACGGCCTTCCCGCGAGGGTGACCGATGCTCGGTGCACGACACAATAGCCCACCTGTGCCGCTCTCTCCGGTCCGCCGCTGGATGCCCTATGGAAGCCCACCCCGACCGTAACGCGCTTGCTTTAATCGTATCGAGATTGGGGATTCAGTTTTCAGCGCGGGGCACCGTGAGCGACCAATTCATAGGCGCTCAGACGGACTTGGAATGTGACTTGATCAAATACTTCGTGGTCCTTGTTCTGCGTCGAAGGCCTCAATCTCCCTTCGCTTGTCAACAACTGGAAGGCCGAAGTCACTCGGGATCTTCGCAAACCTTGATTCGATCCCTTTGTCTCTGAACACGTATACGTCGTACCGATCGCGGTAGTCTGGCCCCCACAGGATTTCCGCTCTATCACCAAGATCGTCCCATTCCCCCGAGTTCTAAGTTCCCGAGATATGGGGGCTCCCGGCTTTCGTCTGCATCTGTTGGAGCCTCGCGGCGCAGGTGTCTGGTCAGTGTACGTCGCCAAGAACTGGAGCATTAACTTCCGCTTCGTTGGCGAACACGTCGTATCGGTGGATTACGTCGATCATCATTAGGAGGCGCTGATGGCAATGCACGATCCACCCCATCCGCGTGGTGTTTTGCGAAGACAATGGATC
>JAKZWC010000465.1:0-3018 GCA_047515735.1 Spirochaetales bacterium
CTGCCGTCCAGGTCCCAGTCGCAGACGCAGAAGGCGGTGCGGCCCCACAGGCCGCCGGGACCGCAGCCGCGCAATAGGTTGCCGTCGCGGTTGAGCAGCGGCAGGCAGCTGTCGGCCCCGGGTCGCGGGACGCGATCACCAGGCCTCGGTGAGCGGCTCGCCCGCAGTGCAGCGGCTCGGCAGCGGCGAACCGCGCCTCCATGCGGAGCCGGCGTTTCGGTACCAAAGGTAGCGGCCGTGGTTGTCGTTGGTGATTACGTCGAGCAGGTCGTCGCCGTCCCAGTCCGCGACCAGCGGATTCAGGTATCCCCAGCGCGCCTTGTTCGGTCCCTGCATTCAGCCGGTCGGGCGGGCGAGGTGGTGGATCTTCCTGCCCCCCGCCGGCAGGCGTACCCCGGCGGCGAAGTCGAACGCGGCCGGCCCGGCGGCGCGGTGATGAACCGCCACAGGTAGCCGGATGAGGCGCCCCCCACCAGATCGGGGGCTCCGCTTCAGTCCAGGTCCGCCGGGTACGGGACCGCCAGCGTCTCGACGCGAGGCGACCCGCCCATCGGGTTGCCGAATGTAACCAGATGCAGTTTGCCTTGCGGGTAACAAGCGGCATGGCGTGATAGCCGGTCACCCCGGCGACCGGCTCGGGCGGGTCGTACGCCGGCACCGGGGCCCGTATCGGCGCGCTGCTCGCGGTACAGGTAGATGCCGGCACTGTGCACGTTGGGCACCGCTCGCCGCCGCCCACCGGCAGCGGCTGCCCCGAGTATGTGTCCGTTCCCCTGAGCACGTCCGACTGGTTCATCAAGCCAGCGAGTGGAGGCGCGCGCACCATCTGTCACGGCCAGCGCGGTTGATACGGGCGGACGAACGTACTCCGCTTGACGACCGAACCTTACCTGCGTAGCGTTATGGTAAGGCAGGCGAGCGAATCATGGTAGTCAAGATCACGGCCAAGCGCCAGGTTACGTTTCCCGCGGCGGTGTTGGACGCTCTGGGCGTCGGACCGGGCGACCGGATCGAGTTGCACGAAGGGCCTGACGGCTTCCTGCTCCGGCCCCAGCGCATCGACTTCGCCAGCCTTGCGCCGTTACGCGACAAGATCCGGCGCGATCCCGGCCCCTTCGACCTGGAGAAGTTCAGGAACCAGCCTCATGACCCCGCGCTTCGGGATTGACCCGTCGATCCTGGTGAGGTTGCTGACCGGCGAACCTGAAGATACCTACGCGGCTTGCCGCAACACCCTGCAACAGCTGATCGAAGACCGGGGAGCTCGAATCTTCGCCTCGAACATGGTGATCGGCGAGGCGTATATCGCTGTGCAGCACCACTATGGAGTGTCCCAGGAGGACGCCCGTGACGGTCTGCTCAAGGTGCTGAAGAGCGGCATGGTCTCGCCCTTGCAGGGGAGATCGGTCCTTGCGGCAATCGCCAGCCGCTCGGGCACCGGACTGCTGGACCGCCTGATCGCCGATGACTACCGGCGCGCAGAGTTGGTGACCCTCACGCTCGACCGAAGGATGTCGGTGCTGCCCGCCACGGAGTTTCTCCTGCCTTCGCCGGCTCACCAAGCACGCAGCGACGGCCCGTCGCCTCCGTAAGGGACGGGGTCTACTCCCCGGGGATCACCCGCATCACCGCGTCGTATTCGCGCAAGTTGTAGCGGGGCTTCGGGCGCGCCGTGCGACGGAGCTGGCAGTGGTTCCGCTGGAGCCCGGCATGAGTTGGGGATCGGCTCAGAGTATGGCGAGGGGGATGCGGACCTCCGCGGGGCACATGCCGCCGTGGACGCCGATGTGGCGCAACGAGGTGGCATCGGCGGATTCGTAGTAGGCGAGGGTGAAAGGGGCGAGCGCGACTCCTATGTAGTCGCCGAAGCGGCGGCGGGCGAGAGCGCTGAGCGGCTCCGGGCCGAACAGGCGCAGCTCCTCGGCCTCGCCCTGACTGAGCAGGGCCAGCCGGTCGCCGGCCAGGTCGGCGACGCGCTGGACCAGTTCCGCTTCCTTTCCGGGGCGGACGTGGAAGTGGGGTGTGCGGCCCTCGCCGGTCGGTGCGCAGCGCAGGCAGTCGAGCAGCGGGTCCCCTTGGAACAGCGGTGCGCGGTCCCGGTCGTCCAGGTCGATCAGGCCGTGATCGGCGGTCACGGCCACCAGGGTGTCGTCCGGCGCCGTCGCCGCCAGCTCCAACAACAGCGCCTGAATCTGCCGCAGCGTTCCGCGTGCCTGCGTGCTGGCGACGCCGTAGGTGTGGCAGGCGCTGTCGTAGTCGGGGATGTACCAGTAGGTGATGGTGGGTGCCGCACCGCGGCGGGACACGCTGCGCAGGCGGCGCATGATGCGGCGTTGCGCCTGCCGCAGCGACCGGTATCCGCGGGTTGCACAGCGGCCGCTCAGATAGCGGTTGAAGGTGCTCATCAGGTATACCAGTGGCACGTGTACCTGCATGTTGCCGGTGACTTCTTCGAAACGCGATGGAAGCGGCCAGATCTCCGCGGCCTGAACGCCGTACCGGCGCAGCTTGCGCTCCGAGTGGCGTTCCAGGAATGGCAGCACGGTGGCCGCCAAGTCGTGCTCGGCAAGGTATGCCCACCAGCCGGGAACGCCGTGCTGCGCCGGCCAACGGCCGGTGGCAACCGTGGTCATGGCGCAGGCGGTGGTTGCCGGGAACACCGAGTCCAGCTCCAGCCGTACCCGTGCACGCAGATCGGCTACCCCCGGGTCGGCGAGGGCGGTCATGCCCATGCCGTCGACCAGCACCAGCGCCAGGTGGCGGCGTTCGAACAGGTGACTCGATATTGCCTGGCAGAACGGGCTTGGCGGTTCGGCGACGCCGGCGCCCCGGTGCACCGCACAGACCAGATCGACGAACGAGGGCGCCGCGGCCGAGGGGCGCCGCAGTAAGCCGTGGGCCAGCGCCGCCTCCACGACGGCTGCCTGCCCGGTTGGAGCTGCCGCCGGACGCGTCACGCTTGCCCAGGCAACGAGCCGATCAGCCGCGCCGACGTGGGGGTACCGCGTGCGACCGTCG
>JAKZWC010000466.1:0-6502 GCA_047515735.1 Spirochaetales bacterium
GTGCGCGACGATCCGCCGCGGCGCAACGCCCGCGCCGGGGTTCTCGGGGCGGGTCCCGGCGACTCCTCCTACCTGGCCTACGACGAGCGCAACGCCGCCAACGCCGTGGACTGGCTGCGCCGCCATGCCGCCGATCCGCGGCCCTGGGTGCTGTTCCTGTCGTTCGTGTGCCCCCACCCGCCCTACATCGGCCCGGACGACTGGTACCGGCGCTACCGCCAACTCGGGCCGCCGCTGCTGCCGCAGTGGCAGCGGGAGCAATGGCCGCAACATCCCGCCATCGCCGCGTTCCGCCACTTCTTTCGCGAGGATGAACCGTTCACCGAGGAGCAGCTGCGCAATCTCAGCGCCGCCTACTACGCCGCCTGCAGCCACCTGGACGCCCAGATCGGCCGCGTGCTGGCGGCGCTCACCGAGCTGGAGCTGGGAGGGTCCACCCGCGTCATCTACACTTCCGACCACGGCGAGTCGCTGGGCGCGCGCGGCCTGACCGGCAAGTTCACCCTCTACGACGAGTCCGCGGCGGTGCCGTTGCTCCTGGCCGGCCCCGGCGTGCCCGCCGGCCGCACCGTGAGCACCCCCGCCAGCCTGGTGGACTGCTACCCCACGGTGGTGGCCGCGGTGGGAGGCGGCCCCGCGGCCGGGCTGCCGGGAACCGACTTATGGCAGTTGGCCGCGGCACCGTCGCAGGCACGCACCGTGTTCAGTGAGTACCACGCGCTGGGCTCCGGCGCGGCTTCCTACCTGCTACGCGACGCCCGTTACAAGTACCTGCACTACGTGGACGGCCCGCCGCAGCTCTTCGACCTGGCAACCGACCCGGAGGAGCGCCACGACCTGGCGGCGGCCGCGGATGCGCGGGCGCCGGCCCTGCTGCGCCGCTTCGAACGGGAACTGCGCGAGCTGCTCGATCCGGAGGCAGTGGACCGCCGCGCCAAGGCCGACCAGTCGGCGCGGGTAGCGTCCTGCGGCGGCCGTGCGGCGGTACTGGCGCGCGGCACCTTCGCCAACTCGCCGACCCCGGACCAAGCGCCCGCCTGGAGCCATCCCGGCACCCCGGCATGAGGTGAGGTCCCGGCAGTGCCGGCGGGAGGTGTCGCCGGTGAGTGTGTCGCCCACGCGGATCGCCCGCCGTGGCGGGACGGCCGAACGGGGAGGCGTCAGATGCGCGCCTGGTACTCGTACAGTTGCTGGTAGCGGCCGCCGGCGGCGATCAACTCGTCGTGACGGCCGCGCTCCACGATGCGACCTTCTTCCACCACCAGGATCTGGTCGGCGCGGCGGATGGTGCTCAGGCGGTGGGCGATCACCAGCGTGGTGCGCCCCACCATCAGCTCGGCCAGGCTCTGCTGGATGAACGCCTCGCTCTCGTTGTCCAGGTTGGAGGTGGCCTCATCCAGGATCAGCACCCGCGGGTCGGCCAGGATGGCACGCGCCAGCGCCACCCGCTGCCGCTGGCCGCCGGAGAGCTTGACGCCGCGTTCGCCGATGAGGGTGTCCAGGCCGGCCTCGAAGCGGTCGCTGAACTCGTCCACGTGCGCCGCCTGCACCGCCGCGCGCAGCGCCGCCGCGTCCGCCTCCGGACGAGCGAACAAAATGTTGTCGCGGATGGTGCCGGCGAACAGGAACTCGTCCTGCAGCACCACGCCGAGGCGGCTGCGATAGCTGTCCAGGGTGACCGTGGCCAGGTCGTGGCCGTCGATGCTCACCACCCCGGAGTCGGGCTGCAGAAACGAGGCCGCCAGCCCCGCGATGGTGGTCTTGCCCGATCCGGACGCCCCCACCAGGGCGGTCATGGTGCCGGCCGGGGCCTCGAGGCTCACCTCGTGCAGCACCGGGGCGCTGGCCTGGTAGCTGAAGGAAACCCGCTCGAAGCGGATGTCGCCCCGTATCTGCTCCAGCGCCACCGTGCGCGCCGGCTCTTCGCCCTCCGGCTGTTGCGCCAGCACCTCCTGCATCCGGTCCAGCCCCGCGAACGCCTCGGTCATCTCGGTGCCGATACGGCTCATCTGCACGATCGGCGTGATCATGAAACCCAGATAGAGGCTGAACGACACGAAGTCGCCCACGGTCATGGCGTCGCGCAGGATCAGCGAGCCGCCCACTCCCATGATCAGCACCGCGCTCAGGCCCATGATCAGGGCGCCACCGCTGGTCACCAGGCTGGTGGCCGTCAGGGAGCTGCGCACGTTGGCGAAGATGCGCTCTACGCCGCGTGCGAACACCCGATCCTCGTGCGCCTCGGCGTGGAACCCCTTGACTACCCGAATGCCGGCCAGGGACTCGGTGAGGCGGCCCGTGACCTCCGCGGTGAGCGCCCCGCGCTGGCGGAAGATCGGCCGGATCAGGCTGAACACCCGGCCCGTCGACACGGCGAATACCGCCAGCGGTATCACCGTGAACAAGGTCATCGGCACACTGATACGGAGCAGCAGAATCACGGCCACCACGGCCGTGATAACGCCGCCGACCAGATGCACCAGCCCGGTGCCCACCAGGTTGCGCACCCCTTCGACGTCGGTCATCACCCGCGACACCAGGGCCCCGGTCTGGTTGTTGTCGAAGAACGCCACCGACAGGCGCTGCACGTGGCGCTGAACCCGCGCCCGCAGCACCGAGATGAGGTGCTGTGCCTGCACGCTCAGCAGCCGCGTGAGCAGGAACGAGCTCGCCGCCTGCGCCAGCACCGCGCCCGCCACCGCGAGCAGCAGCACCGTCAGCAGCCCGGTGTTGCGGTTGCCGATCACGTCGTCGATCAGGTACTTGGAGGCTCCCGGCAGCACCAGGCCGGACAGTCGGTTGATGGTGATCAGGAGCAGGCCGAGGAGCAACAGCCAGCGCCGCGGCCAGATGATGGTGCTCAACGCATGGCGGATGCTGGTCCGGGAGACCGACTTGGCCGTCTTGTGCGGCCCGTCCAGGGTACCGGCGGATGGCGGGGGAGATGCCGTGGCAGTCGCGGAACGGTTGCTCATGGCGCGGCCTGCCTCGAAAGGTACTCATTTCGTGCGTGGTGGGCACCGCCGGCGGCCGGTATTGCCCGCCTTGCCAGCCGATCACCGCAGCCGTAGGCTCCGGTCACATGCAGTTCGTTATGTTCACCAAGCATCTCACCGGCCTCTCCCTGGAGGAGCTGATCGCCGCCCTCGTCGACGTCGGCGTCGGCGGGGCGGACCTGGCGGTACGGCCCGGCTATCCCGTCAACCCCGACAACATGGCCGGCGAGCTGCCGCGCGCCGCGCAGCGGTTCCGCGACGCCGGCCTGGAGATCCCCCTGGTCACCGCCCCGACCGGCCTCACCACGCCGGCCAGCCCCGGCGCCGAGGCGTTCTACGAGGCCTGCGGCGCCGCCGGCGTCGCTCATCTGAAGCTCGGCTACTGGCGCTGGGATCCGGAGCGGCGCTTCTGGGACCAGATCGCCGAAATCCGCGACTGGCTGGGCACCTTTCAGGAATGGTCCCGCCGCTACGGAGTGAAGACGGTGGTGCACAACCACTCCGGCACCTCGCTGGGCATGAACTCCTCGCAGATGATGCACCTGATGCAGGGCTTCGACCCGGCGCACGTGGGCGTGTTCGCCGATCCCGGCCACCTGGGGGTGTGCGGGGAGCCGATCGCCATGGCGCTGGAGATCGTGCGTGACTACCTGGCCTGCGTGGCGTGCAAGGACCTGCTGCGCGTGGCGCTGCCGGAAGCGGGCGGCTGGTGGGGACGGGGCGCCCCGACACGCGTTTTCACGGTCCCCCTTGGCCGCGGCTTCGTCGACTACCCCGCCGCCCTGGCAACCCTGCGCCGGATCGGCTTTGCCGGCACCATGAGCCTGCACAGCGAGTACGACGAGCCGGTGGAAGACGTGGTCACCATGACCAAGATGGACTACCGCTACGTGCAGCGTCTGCTGGCCGATGGCGCCTCGAGCTGACGATCCCGCCGAGTCCGGCGCCGCGCCGTCCCGGAAGCGTGGCCCCCGAACCGCAGTCGGTGCGCCGTCGCCACCGCTGTTGTCGCAAGTCCGGCAACCTCATAGGATGAGGCCGTGATTCTGCGGCTGGAAGATCTTACCCGCGAGCGGGTCGGCGCACTGGCGTCCCACAGCCTGGTGGTACTGCCCACTGCCTCGATCGAGCAGCACGGCCCGCACCTGCCGGTGGGGGTAGACACCTTCCTGTGCGAAGCGGTGGTGACCGGCGCGGCGCAACGCGCGGCCAGCGAGATCGTGGTGGCGCCTACGCTGCGCTACGGCGACTCGGCGCACCATTTCCCGTTTCCCGGGGTGCTGACCCTGTCCAGCCGCAGCTACGTGGCGGCGGTGGGCGAGCTGTGCGATTGCCTCTACCGCTCCGGCTTTCGGCGCTTGGCCGTCATCAACGGCCACGGCGGCAACGAAGCGGGCAACGAGATCGCCACCCGCGACCTGGTGCATCGCCGCGAACGCGCGGTGACCGTCAGTGCCGCCTCCTACTGGGACCTCGCGCGCGCCGCGCTGGTGGCGGAGACCGACCTCGCCAGTTCCCTGATACCGGGGCACGCGGGCCAGTTCGAAACCGCGCTGATGATGGCGGTGCGGCCCGAGCTGGTGAACACGGCGGGGCTGGAGCGGGTCGGCGCGGGCGGCGACACCGCCGGCGGCCGCTTCCGGGAGGTTCCCGGGGCCGCGCTGTCGCGGGTGCGCACCGCGGACGGCTGGGAGCAGAGCGGCGGCTTCACCGACCGGCCGGCAGAGGCGAACGCCGTTGCCGGAGCCCGCTACCTGGAAGTGATAACGCGCGAGGTGGCGGCGTTCATGGACGCCCTGGCGACCCGCTGACCAAGACTACCGAGACGCGAGGATGAATTGGAATCTGAAGTGAACCAAGGCGCACAGGTGCGCTCTGCGGTCACCCTGAGCTTGGTGCCGGAAGTGCGCGGCGGGCCGTTCGTGTTCTGGGACGACGTGGCCGCCGCCTGCCACGCGGCGGCACGGATCGGCTTCGACGGCCTCGAACTGTTTCCCTCCACGGCCGCGTCGGTGCCGGTAGCGGAGCTGCGCGCCGCCCTTGCGGGCAATGGGCTGGCGCTGGCGGCGGTGGGCACGGGCGCCGGCGGCGTGGTGCACGGCCTGTCCCTGGCCCAACCCGATCCGGGCCAGCGGCAACGCGCCGTCGACTTCGTGCGCGCCATCGTCGAGCTGGCGGCCTCCTTCGACGCGCCCGCCATCGTCGGCTCGATGCAGGGCCGCTCGGCCGAAGGGGAGCCGCGCGAGGAGGCGCTGGCGCGCCTCGCCGACAGCCTGGCGCAGCTCGCGGAGCATGCCGCTAGCGCCGGCGGACGGGTGCTGCTGGAGCCGCTCAACCGCTACGAGACCGACCTGTGCACCACGCTGCAGCAGGGCGGCGAGCTGCTGGCCCGCGTCGGCAGCGAGCGCCTCGCGCTGTTGGCGGACCTGTTCCACATGAACATCGAGGAAGCCGACATCGCGGCCGCGCTGGGCGCCGCCGCGGCGCAGCTCGGCCACCTGCACTTCGTGGACAGCAACCGCCGCCCGGCCGGCTGCGGGCACCTGTCCTACGCCCCTATCGCGGCCGCCCTGCGCGCCGCCAGCTACCGCGGCTGGGCCTCCGCCGAGGCGTTCCCCTACCCCGATCCGGAGGCGGCCGCGCGCCAGACCATCCACAGCTATCGAGCCTACCTGGAGGGATTGAACCGATGAAGGCCATCAGTCTGCGCGAACCCGAGCGGTTCGAGATGATCGACATCGACCCGCCGGCGCAGCCGGCTCCCGGCGAGGCGCTGGTACAGGTGCACAACATCGGCATCTGCGGCACCGACGTCAGCGGCTACTTCGGCAAGATGCCGCTCATGTCCTACCCGCGCATCCTCGGCCACGAACTGGGAGTGGAGGTGCTGGCGGTGGGCGACGGCGTGAGCAACGTGGCACGCGGCGACCGCTGCGCGGTGGAGCCCTACCTGAACTGCGTCGATCGCTGCATCGCGTGCCGGCGCGGCGCTCCCAACTGCTGCGCCACCCTGGAGGTGCTGGGGGTGCACACCGATGGCGGCATGCGCCCGCAGTTCCTGCTCTCGGCGCGCAAGCTGCACGTCTCCACCCGGCTCGCGTTCGAGCAGCTGGCGCTGGTGGAGACCCTGGGCATCGGCGCCCACGCCGTGGACCGCGGCGCCCCCGGCGCCGACGACGCGGTGCTGATCATCGGCGCCGGCCCCATCGGCCTGGCCACCTTCGAGTTCGCACGTCTCACCGGCGCCACCACCATCTTCATGGACCTCAACGAAGAGCGGCTGCGCTTCGCGCGCGAGGTGATGCACTGCGACCACACCCTGGTGGCGCAGGGCGACATCGTGGCCCAGCTCCGCGACCTGACCGACGGCGACCTGCCCAACGTGGTGTTCGACGCCACCGGCTCCAACGTGTCGATGGCCCAGGCCGTGAACTACATCGCGCCCACCGGCTGCCTGGTATTCGTGGGGCTCACTGCGCGCGAGGTGTCGTTCCCCCACATGGCCG
>JAKZWC010000467.1:0-4024 GCA_047515735.1 Spirochaetales bacterium
GCGTAGGACGGATGGAACTGGACCAACCTGACGCGCTCCGCGGCCCCGGCGAGGCAAGCCGCCAATTCCCGCGCGACGTACGTCTTGCCGGTTCCCGGCGGCCCCTGAAAGATTACCTGACGCTTGTCGTCGAGGAGCACCTCGATGTTGGTCAGGAAGTTACACGGGAGCAGTAGCCGATCAGCGAGCGCTTTCAACGAAGTCGCCGGATCCGGATCATGCGCCTTCTCACCTTCAGGATGGTCTCCGTTCTTCGTCGGTACAAAATCGCCCAGATTCGCCGTTACGCCATAGACCAGTGACTGCGCCTCCAGGCGGGTCGTGGGCGTATCGAGTCCACGCTGCTTCGCTTCTTCTATGAACCGGTCGAGAAACTCAATCGCATACTCATACAGCGTTGCTTCATCCGCGTCGTTGGGCGGCACCGGGCAACCAATTGACTTGTACGTCTTGTCGAACTCGGTTGTCTTGAACGGCGGGTACTGGTCGGCGCCGAATGCCATCAGCAAGACGGAGATCGGCCTCATCCGAGTACCAACGCCCTTCAATTTTCCCCCAGAAGGATTCACGGGCAACCGCTGCGAAAAAGCACGAATGCGCCCGAGCACGTCAACAACAGGAGGTGCCTTCTCTATCGACTGTTCATAAGGTGCCCAGAGCGCGCGCAGAGCCTCTGCCCCATCCTCGGTACCAAGCCATCCCAATACTTGCGGGAAATTGAAATGACCACCGAGATTGTCTAGGTTCTTGTTGGTCTTCATCGAGATCGGCTGCGACTGGGATAGCAATTCGGCCCGCCAGTTCTCGAGCTGTCGCCCCGTCTCATGTTTGTAGTCCAGCTCCTCCGACTCGAGGTCTCGGGATTCGAGGTAGCGCACTACCCGTACGAAGCAGTCGTCCCACTTGCTTGTTTCGGACATGCGCTGACATTACCACCGAGATCGCAATGATTGGCAACGGTGGCCGTGACGCATCGCGGCGGACAAGCGGCACGGTGACGCGGCGCGGCGTTCCGGCTACCATGCGGGCCAGTGAGCGAGCTGGAGATTCAGGCTGGGCCGCATGAGCGGGTGAATTGTCCCGTGGCGGTGCCGGAAGCGGCGGAGGGCATCGCTTCACTGCGCGTCGCCGGAGGTGAGCACGACGTGCCGTTGCAGCAGGCCGACGACGGCGCGTGGTGCGTGCTGCCCTACCTCGCAGCCGGGGCTACGGAAAGAGTCGAGGCTGCCGCCGGCGCCGCCGAGGCATCGAGCGGTGTGCTGATCACCGACCGCGGCCAGCACCTTGAGGTAAGCGTAAATGGCGCTCCCTGGTGCGGCTACCAATATGCCGCCCATCCGGTGCGCTCCTACCTGCACCCCATCGTTGGGCCGCACGGGATTCCGATGACGCGCGCCTGGCCGCTGGAGGACGGCGTGCCCGGCGAAGAGACCGACCACGTGCACCACCGTTCGTTCTGGGTCGCGCACGGACTGGTGAACGGGGTCGACTTCTGGAGCGAGGCCGCTGGCCATGGCTACCAGGTGCACGACGGTTTCGAGGCGGTGCAGAGCGGTCCGGCGTTCGGGCGCATCGTGCAGCGGGTGAGCTGGCGCCGGGACGACCCGGCCGGCACGGCGCTGCTGGAAGAGCGCCGCACCCTCACCTTCTGGAATACGCCCTGCAGCGCGCGCCTGCTGGATCTGACTCTCGCGTTGCACGCCGCGCACGGCGCGGTAACCTTCGGCGACACGAAGGAGGGCGGCCTCTGCTCCCTGCGCGTTCCCGAGGCGATCAAGGGCTCCCGCGGCGGCACCATCAGCAACGCCTACGGCGGGATCCACGAAGCCGAGAACTGGGGCCAGCGCGCGCCGTGGGTGGACTACTCGGGCGACCTGACCGACCCGACTGGAGCGCCGCGCACCGTGGGGGTGGCGATCTTCGACCACCCGCGCAACCCGCACTACCCTACCCACTGGCACGTACGCGGCTACGGGCTGTTCTCGGCCAATCCGTTCGGCCTGGCCGACTACCGGAGCGGCTACCGGCAGTGCGGCGACTGGACCCTGCCCGCCGGCGAGCGGGCCACGTTCCGCTACCGGGTGCTGTGGCACGCCGGCGCCGCGGCCGCGGCGCGGGTCGGTGAGCGCTATCTGGACTGGGCGGTACCGCCGGTCGTCACGGCCGGCGATTGAAAGGAGAGAACATGGCACAGGCGATTCGATTTGCAGTCGTAGGGCTGGGCATGGGCAAGGGGCGCTCGGAGATCTGCCGGCAGACTCCGGGAGCGGAGCTGGCGGCGGTGTGCGACCTGTCCGAGGAGCGCGGCCGGGAGGCGGAGCGCGCCTGGGGCGTGCCGTGGATCGCCAGCTACGACGAGTTGCTGGCGCGCGACGACGTGGACGTGGTCGGCTTGTGGACGCCGAGCGGTTCGCACGCGGGAATGGCGCGGCAGGCGCTGCGGGCCGGCAAGCACGTGTGCATGACCAAACCGATGGACATTAACACGGCCTCCTGCGACGCGGCGATTCATGAAGCGCAGTCGCGCGGGCTGCTGCTGGCGGTGGACTTCGAGCAGCGCTACAAGCCGCTCCACCACCGCATCAGGCGCGCCCTCGCCGACGGCGCCATCGGCCGCCTGCTGCTCGCCGACCTGCGCATGAAATGGTACCGGGCGCAGTCCTACTACGACGCCGGGTTCCCGCAGCGCTGGCGCAGCCGTCTCGACACCGAGAGTGGGTCGCTGGCAAACCAGGCGGTGCACTTCCTGGACCTCATGCTGTGGTGGGTGGGAGACCCCGAGCGGGTTGCCGGCAGGCGCGGCACCTACGGCCACGACATCAAGACCGAGGACGGCGCCACCGCCGTGGTGCAGTTCCGCGGCGGCACGGTGGGCTCGGTGCTGACCACCACCTGCAGCTTTCCCAACGCCGGCTCGGAGCTGAGCGTGAACGGCAGTTGGGGGACCCTGAACTGGTCCGACGGAGAGGTGACCCGTTTCGACCACGTGCCGCCGGCGGCGCGCACCGGCAGCGACGCGTTCCGCACCGGTGCCACCCCCGAGGCGGTGCCCGGCGACCTGAGCGCGTACCCGGAACCGGCCGACCTGCCGGCCAACATCTTCGAGGACATGGTGAGCGCCCTGCGCCACGGTACCGAGTTGCAGTGCGACGGTCGCGAGGGGCGCCGTACCGTAGCGCTGTTCGAGGCCGTCTACGCCGCCTCGGACGCCGACTCCTGGGTCGCGGTCAGCTGAGCACGCGATGAGCGCTCCCGCCAGCACCATTCCGGCACGGGACCGGATTCCCGCCGCCGACCGGTGGGACCTGTCGAAGCTGTATCCGGCCGAGGACGCCTGGGAGCAGGGCCTGCAGCAGTACGAGGAGCTGATACCGCACATCGGCGCCTTCAAGGGCACCCTCGGCGAGTCCGCCGCGAACCTGCGGGCCTGCCTGGAATTCCTCAACGAGCTGGAGAAGCTCGACGAACGGGTCGGCTACTACGCCCACCTGCGCACCAGCGAGGACGCCGGCAACAGCGACAACCAGGGCCGCTTCGCGCGCTACCTCAACGTCGCCAGCCGCGCCGAGGCGGAAAAGAGCTACCTCACTCCGGAGCTCCAGGCGATCCCCGACGCCGTGATGGAGCAGTTCCTGGCCGACGCGTCGCTGGCCGAGTTCGGCATCGCGCTGCGCAAGCTGCTGCGCTTCAAGCCGCACGTGCTCCCGGAGGCGCAGGAACGGCTGCTGGCGCTGCAGATCGAGGCCAATCAGACCGCACGCAAGGCGTTCGCCGCCCTCACCGACGTGGACCTCGACTTCGGCACCGTCGACACGCCGGAGGGGCCCCAGCCGCTCAGCCAGTCGTCGTGGTCGCAGTTCATGATCCACCCCGACCGAGAGCTGCGGCGGCGTGCATACGACCAGTTCTACGGCCACTTCGAGCAGCACAAGAACACGCTCGCCGCCCTCTATGGCGGCAGCGTGCAGCTCGACCTGTATCGCGCGAGGGCACGCAACTATCCGTCGGCCCGGGAGGCGGCGCT
>JAKZWC010000468.1:0-3532 GCA_047515735.1 Spirochaetales bacterium
ACCTGCCGCACTTCGTCTCCTGGGTGGTGGTGGGCGGCCTGATCCGCGGCCTCCTGTCGCAGCGCGGGGTAGTCAACTACGTGCTCCAGCTGCTCGGCGCCGATCCGGTGATCTTCCTGCAGCAGGAGGAGATGTTCGTGCCCATCCTGATTCTGTCCATGATCTGGAAGAACGTGGGCTGGGGCTCGATCATCTACCTGGCGGCGATCTCCAGCATCGACCCGCAGCTTTACGAGGCGGCGGCGCTCGACGGCGCCGGACGCATCCAGCGCATCCACCACATCACCCTGCCCTCGATCATCCACGTGATCGTGATCCTGTTCCTGCTGCGTATCGGCGACATCATGGAGGCGGGCTTCGACCAGATTTTCAACCTTTACAACCCGCTGGTGTACAGCGTGGGCGACATCATCGACACCTACGTGTTCCGCACCGGCATCACCAACTTCCAGTACAGCTACGCGGCGGCGGTGGACCTGTTCAAGAACATCACCGGGCTGATCCTGCTGCTGATCGTGAACTACGGCACCAAGCGGCTCGGCAGCGAGGCCACGGTGATATGAGCAGCCGCACGGAGCGCCCGCTGGCCCGGTTGCGTGGCGGCCTGACGCCACGCGGCGCCGAGGACTTCTTCATCGACGCCTCCACCTGGCTGGTGATGATCCTGTTCTCGATGACCGTGATCTACCCGTTCTGGAAGATCCTGATGGACTCGATCAGCACTCCGGTCGAGGTGTACCGAATGGGGTTCAAGTTGTGGCCGCGCGAGACCACGCTCGATGCCTACAGCAGCGTGTTCAGCCGCAACACGATCGGCATCGCCTACCTCAACACCGTCCTGCGCACCGTGGCGGGCACCACGCTGACCCTGGTGGTGTCGTTCGGCGCCGCCTACGCTCTCTCCAAGCGGTTCCTGCCCGGCAACAAGATCATCACCCTGCTGATGATCTTCACCATGTTCTTCTCCGGCGGGCTGATCGCCACCTACCTGTGGATGAAGGAGCTGGGGCTGCATAACAACCGCCTGGCGCTGATCCTGCCGCCGGCGGCGTCCGCCTTCTACATCATCATCATGCGCAACTTCTTCCGCGCCATCCCGCCCGACCTGGAAGAATCGGCGCTGATCGACGGAGCCAGCGTGTACCGCATCCTGTTCTCGATCGTGGTGCCGGTGTCGCTGCCGGTAGTGGCCACCATCGGCCTGTGGAGCATCGTGTTCCACTGGAACGCCTGGTTCGACGCCCTGATCTACAACGCCAAGCCGCACCTGCTGGTGCTGCAGCTCCTGCTGCGCCGCATCCTGATCGAGAACCAAGCCACCACCCTGTTCGAGATGGAACTGGAGTCGGAGGCCACCTTCGTGGAGGAGACGATCATCGCGGCTACCCTGTTCGTGTCCATCGGGCCGGTGATCCTGGTGTATCCATTCATCCAGCGCTACTTCGTGAAGGGCATCATGACCGGCTCGCTGAAGGGGTAACGGTTGCAAGATCACCTGACAATGGCATAGTCATGGAACATACAAACCTGAGGAGGTTGTCATGAGATTGAAGAGGATTGCGCTGCCGCTGGCGGTGCTGCTGGCGGCGGGCGGCATGCTGTGGGCCGCCGGCCAGGACGGCTCGGAGGGAGCCGCGCCCGAGGAACGCATGGTGATAAGCTGGTTCAGCGTCAACAGCCGCGGCGTGTTGCTGCCGGAGAATACGGTCTCCGAGCAGTACGTCGAGGAGCGCTTCAACGTCGAGCTGGAGCCGTGGACCGACGTCGACATCTACCAGGGCGAGCAGTGGCGGCTGAAGATGGCCAGCGGCGAGGTGCCCGACTTCATGAAGATCGGGCCGCGCGGCGCGCTCTCCGACCTGGGGGTGGTGCGCGAGCTGCCGCGTGACTGGTTCTACCAGTACATGCCCAACTACGTCACCATCGTCGACCAGATCGACCCCGCCGGCGCCTGGAACGGCGTGACCATCGACGGCAAGATCATGGGCCTGCCCGGGGTCAACGTGGCGGTCACCTCCGGGGCGGCGATGGTGACGCGGCGCGACTGGATGGAGGCGGTGGGCGTCGAGATCCCCGAGAAGAAGATGCTCGACTACCACTACGCCGACGACTGGAGCCTGGAGCAGCTCGAGGCGATGCTGTACGCGTACCGCCACGGCGATCCCGACGGCAACGGCAAGAAGGACACCTACGCGGTCAACAATTTTTCTGGAGGCACCCCTTCGTGGGGCAGCGCGTGGGACTTCTTTCCCAACGAGTTCGGCGCCTTCGGGGTGCGCATCCACTCCTGGCAGGAGCAGGGCGGCAAGCTGGGGTACTCCAACATCACGCCCGCGTACCGCGACGCGCTGAAGTACCTGAACGGCTGGTACGAGAAGGAGATCATCGACCCGGAGATGATCTCGGATGGGCGCAAGGAATTCAACCAGAAGTTCACCAACGGCATCGTGGGGGCGTTCGAGCAGACCCCGGCCTGGACCGGACCGCGCACCGAGGGGCCGATCGGCCTGCTGCTCAAGACCACCCCGGAGGCGGAGCCGGTGTACATCATCGGCCCCGAGGGGCCCGGCGGCCGCGGCACCGCGAACCGGCCGGCGGGTGGTTTCGGTGCGTGCGCCATCGGCGTGCACACCTCGGACGAGAAGGCGATCCGCATCATGCAGATCCTGGACGAGATCCAGACCAACATGGACGTCTATCACAAGATCACCAAGGGCGACGAGGGCACCCACTTCAGCTTCGACGCCGACGGCCTGATGGTACCCAACCCCGAGTTCCAGACCGCGCAGACGGTCACCGAGATGGGCTGGATGTACTTCACCATGTGGAACGTGATCACCCCGGACATCACCCTGTCGCGGCTGCCGCGCTGGCGCACCATCCCGCACCGGATCGGCGTCGAGACCGGCTACGCGCTGGACGCCGGCTTCCGCCCGCAGTTCAACGAGGAGCACCGCCAGATGGAGAACGAGCTGCGCTCGATCGAGAACGAATTCTTCTGGAAGGTGATCATCGGCGAGGTGGACGCCGACGCGGAGTGGGACGCCTACGTGGCGCAGTGGCGCAAGGTGGGCGGCGACGAGCTGACCGCCGAAGCCAACCGCCAGTGGATGGCCGCCCAATAGGGCGCGCCTGAGCGTTGCCCCCGGTACGGCGGCCCGCTGCCGTACCGGGCGCTACCAGCGCGGGACGCCGCCGAGCAGCAGTTTCTGCTCCGGCGTGCCGTGCTCCCGCAGCCGGGTGACGCGGGGCCCGTCGAACGGCTCGAACGACTTCATCCAGGCGTTCTGGTAGCACATCATGCAGGCCCGGCGCGGCCGGGCGGAGCGGTTGGCCACTCCGCGGTGGTAAAGCCAGCCGTTGAACAGCACCGCCTGACCCGGGCGCGCCAGCACCATGATCTGGTCCGGAAACTCGGGGTGGCCCTTGGGTGGCCTGAACGGCGCGCGATGACTGCCCGGCACGATCGCGATCGGCCCGTTGTCAGGGGTCAGGCGGTCGAGATAGTAGCCGCAGTTGATCTGGGCCGGCG
>JAKZWC010000469.1:0-2939 GCA_047515735.1 Spirochaetales bacterium
ACCAACGTCCCGGACTTCCGCAAGTGCACACGCACCATCAAGCTCGATCCGGTGAGCAGCCTGCTGTACTCGCACATGAACTGGCACCTGGAGCACCACATGTACGCCGGCGTGCCGTGCTACAACCTGCGCAAGCTCAACCGGGTGATCGCGGCCGACCTGCCGGAGCGCAAGTCGTTGCTGGGCGCGTGGCGGGAGATGCGTGCGATCTGGCGGCGGCAGTTGCTCGATCCCGACTACCAGTACGACGTGCCGCTGCCGCCGACCGCGAACCGGCTCGACGAGTCCGCCCCTGCACGCGCCAAGCCCGCCCGCAGAAGCGGCCCGGGCGAGGAGCTGGGCGCGTCGATCGGCGACCTGGCGCCCTCGGTGATCGCGGACTGAGTCTCGGCGGCACCGTCAGCCATCCGAGTGCGTCGTGAGCCCCGGCGGGCCGGGCTCAGAGGATGTAGCCCGAGGCGAACAGATGGAACGGATACCAGACGAGCGTGATCGCGACGATGCTGTAGTGCACGCGCCCGAGCCGAGTCCACCACTTCTTCCGCCATGATCGGTACGCCAGATACAGGACGTACACCGTTGCGGCGGCGGTGAGATACGGGATGTAGAACAGCGGCAGGACCCACGAGTAGTAGCCGAAGTTGCGGGCCACCTCGTCGGCCAGCCATCCCAGCTCGTCCGGTGCGTTGAGAGCGGAAAACAGCAGCCGGCTCATCCAGTGCGGCAACCTGTGCGTCAAGAGCAGGAGCAGGAACTCTTCCGCCGCCCGCATTGACCACCAAAAGCCCGCGCTGAGCGCAATGATGGCGGCGGCGGTCACCCGTGGGTAACCGAGCCTCGGTGCCGGCACGTCCGCGCCGGAGGCAACGCGGCGTATTACGGCTCCCGTCGGCCAGACGATGAGCGCCGATAGATGGAGCACCAGGATGAACAGCACTCCCAGTACCAGGGTCGTGCGCGGCACGATGGTCGTGCGCGTGGTGTCGGCCGTGCCCGCGCTGTCAGAGTGCCACATGTTGAAGCCCCACTTACTCATGGGATGGTGGAGGAAGATCGTTCGGAACCCGGATCTCTTCCGGTCTCTCGGAGAGCACGCTGGCGAGGGATCGGCGCCTGGCGCGTGCAGGAACGCTCCGGCCAGCTTGCGTCCACATGGCGTATCCATGCCCACGCCGTGACCGGCCATCGGCACCACGAACGAGTGACTGCGGGTCAGCGTTTCCGCCGCCAGATCGGCCCAGCGCGGGGGCGTGGTCGGGTCGAGCTGACCGGATAGCAGGAGGGTGGGGATGTCGCTGGCGACCGGAGTTCTGTCGGCGGGCGCGATGGTCGGGTCATGCCATGCCGCGCAGAGGGCGGGAACCAGATCCGGCGCCTCGGGATCGCCGATCCGAGGGTATGCGTCCTGGTCCGCGAGGATCCCGGAAAGGTCGGCGAAGCGGCCGTCGGCGTGGCAGAGCAGCGATGCCCACGCCGCCGAGTTGTCGATCGATGTCACCAAGGATCGCTGTGTCGGTCCGATGAATGCGTCGGCGACGTCGTGGTCTCCGCCGGCGATCCGGTGCAGCAGGAACGGCACATACGGAATCCACGAATGGCTGCGAAGCGATTCCAGCACCCTCCTTAGAATGAAGTGGCCGTCGACTTCCTCCTCGAAAGACTCCGATACGTAGGGGTCGTAGTTCGAGAAGGTGAGAGTCAGGTGTTCCGTATAGCGGTCGACCACCTGCCAGAGCTCCTGTTCGAGATCGGGATAGCGTTGGGCGCACTCCGGGTCCGTTTCGCAGTGGCGAAAGAACGCCTCAAGCGCGGAGGCCGCGTTCGCATGCCGGGCTTCGGTGGCGTTCACCTGCGGAGGCCACACGCCATCCAGAATCGCCGCACGGACGTTGTCCGGGAAGTCGCGCATGACGGTGAGCGCCAGCATGGTGCCGAAGGAGTTGCCGAAAAGGTTGAAGGCCTCATAGCCCATCGCCTCCGCAACATCGACCACGTCCGCCGCGACCGCTTGCGGCGAGTAGGTGCTCACGTCGATGCCCTGCTCCGAGAGGGTGCGCTTGCACGCCAGCAGCGCGTCCACCTTCCGTTGCAGCGCTTCGTCCGGGTCCAGATCGAGCTCGCGTAGCTCCGCGTTCTGGCGGCGGTAGTCCGGGCACTCCAGCCGCGGCTCGGAGTGGCCGATGCCGCGCTGGTCCAGGAGGATAGAGGTCTCGCTCCTCCCAGATGAACCGCGCGTCGTGGATGAACCGGTGCGTTCTCTCCAGCGTGCTCTCGCCGGGGCCGCCTGCCAGGTAGATCACCGGATCGGGATGCGGAGAGGGGACCGATCCCCGCAGCCGGGCCACCGCAAGCCTGATCACGTTGCCGTCGGGCTTGGCGCGGTCTTCGGGCACCGACAGGTAGCCGCAATCGACGTGCACGCCGCGCGCCCGGCCGGGCCACATCGGGCACTCGGCTTCGACGAACTCCGGCTGGGTGAACGGCTTGGCCGTAAGTGGTTCCTGCTGGGCCTGCGCCGCCCATGCCAGCAGGACCGCGGCCGGCACCGCCACGCGCGCGAGCCGGCGACGGCAGGTCATGTGGCATCTTAGCAGCCGCGGGCGCGCTGGCGCTGTTGCGTACCTGGAGTGCGTCGCGCCCCCGCTGGCCTCGGCTACGGGATGAATCCCCAGTAGACCAGATGGAACGGATACCAGGCGAGCGTGATCGCGACGATGCTGTAGTGCACGCGGCTGCGCCGGGTCCACCATTTCTCCCGCCATGATCGAAGCGCCAAATACAGGACGTACACCGTGGCGGCGGCGGTGAGGTACGGAATGACGAACAGCGGCCGGACCCACGGGTAGTAGCCGAAGTTCTGGACCACCTCCTCACTCATCAATCGCAGCTCATCCGGTGGGATGAAGACGAAATCCACAAACTTGAAGAGCCATTGCGGC
>JAKZWC010000470.1:0-12318 GCA_047515735.1 Spirochaetales bacterium
TAGGTTGTGATCGTCACTGACCGGCAGCTGTGGGCTTTTCGTGCAGCGGCAGTGAACGACAGGTCGAAACTTACGCGACGCTCTCAAGGCGTGTGCCGTTGCCTGGATTGGAGATAACCGGGACGACGCGGATGCAACGCCCCTACCGGAGGCTCTTCGCTCCGGGACCTTCACCTATCCGCCAGCCGTAGCCGCGCCTCTGCCGATAATTGATACGTATCGGGTGTCCGTACGCAAGACCGATGGCAGAGGAACCGCCGTGGAACGCGACAAGGTCACGATCCGGAATATAACCAAGCGCGCGGGTGACGTTCCGCGTCTGACGATGATCACCGCCTACGACTTTTACAGCGCACGCTTCGCCGACCGCGCCGGTGTAGACATGATCCTGGTGGGGGACAGCCTCGGCCCGTTCATGCTCGGCTATCCCAGCACGGTGCCGGTCACGATGGAGGAGATGCTGCACCATTGCCGCGCGGTCAGCCGGGCGCGGCCGACTGCCCTCGTGGTCGGCGACTTGCCGTTCGGCTCCTACCAGATCGACGTGCCGGATGCGGTCGCCAACGCCGTGCGCTTGGTCAAGGAAGGAGGTTGCGCGGCGGTGAAGCTGGAGGGCGGCGTGGAACGTGCCGCTACCATCGCCGCCATCGTGGCGGCCGGCATTCCGGTGATGGGCCACGTCGGTCTGAAGCCGCAGTCCGAGCACCTGACCGGCGGTTATCGCGTGCAGGGCAGGACGGCAGCAGCGGCGGAGCAACTGGTTCGCGACGCCCTGGCGGTTGCCGCCGCCGGCTGCTTCGCCATGGTGGTGGAAGCGGTGCCGCGCAAGATCGCCGCCGAGATCACCCGGCGCGTGCCGGTCGCAACGGTCGGCATCGGCGCCGGCGCTGCCTGCGACGGCCAGGTGCTGATCTACCACGAAGTGATCGGAATGCACACCGCCGAGGCGCCGCGTTACGTCAAGCAGTACGCCGATGTCGGCGTACAGATCGGCGACGCCCTGGCGCGCTATTGCGCTGAAGTGCGCGGCGGACAATTTCCCGACCGTGAGCACTCCTATCTCATGGAGCGCGCCGAGCTGAGCGCCTTCCGCGAACGGCTGCAGGGAATCGAGGGCCTGGCGCCGGCGGCCCCGGTGGCCGATATCAACCAACGCCGCTCCGCTCCGGGGACCGAGTTGCCGGAGCCACGCGCCGTGCCGGCCAGCGCCACCGGGGACTGACGATGCACATCGTCACCAGCGCCGCCGCGGTGCGTGCCGAACGGAACAGGCTGTCCGGCATCCTCGGACTGGTGCCCACCATGGGCTCCCTGCACGCCGGGCACGCCGCCCTGATCCGGCACAGCACGCGGGAATGCGAGCACACGGCGGCGAGCATCTTCGTCAATCCGACGCAGTTCGACGACCGCGCCGATCTCGCGGCCTATCCTCGCGACCTGGAGCGTGATCTCGCCCTGCTCGCCGAGCTCGGCGTGGACCTGGTCTGGACCCCGCCGCCCGAGGAGGTATACCCACCCGGCTACCAGACCTTCGTCGAGGTACGCGAGCTGTCGCGGCCCCTCGAAGGGGCTGCCCGCCGCGACCACTTCTCCGGCGTGGCCACCGTGGTGACCAAGCTGCTGGTGCTGTTCCAGCCGCAGCGCGCCTACTTCGGCCGCAAGGATGCCCAGCAGCTGGCGGTCGTGCGCCGGCTTGCGACAGACCTCGGTCTGCCGGTCGCCATCGTCGGCTGTCCGACGGTGCGGGAGGCGGATGGTCTGGCCCTCAGCTCGCGCAACGCCATGCTCGACCAGTCCGGCCGGCAACGCGCCACCGCCCTCTACCGGGGACTGGCGGCCGCGGGGCGATGCTGGCGCGCCGGCGAGCGGCGGCGCGAAGTGCTGCTGCGCGAGGCCGGCGCGCCCATCGCGGCCGCCGGCGTGGAGCTGGAGTATCTCAGCGTGGCCGACCCGGAGACCCTGCAGGAGTTGGAACCCACCACCGCAACCGGCCGCGCCCTGGTGTCGCTGGCCGCCCGCGTGGACGGGATACGTCTGATCGACAACGTGCTGTTGCCCGATGACTGCGAGGAGCCACCGCAGCGGCCGGCGACCGGCGCGTCTGCCAACGGGACGGCAACCGTCCGGCGGGCCGATGCGGAACCGGTGGTGAACTAGTGCTCCTCGGTATCGACGTGGGCAACAGCAACATCGTGCTTGGGGTGTTCGACGGTGAGTTGCTGCGGGCAAGTTGGCGCATCCACACCCGCATCGCCGCGACCACCGATGAGTACGGCGTACTGGTCGCCGGGATGTTCGCCGGGGCCAACCTCGATCCAGCGATCATCGACGGTGTGGCGCTCGCCAGCGTGGTCCCGCCGCTGACCCCGTCCTTCGCGGACCTGGCACTGAGCATGTTCCGCTGCCCGCCGCTGGTCGTGGACGCCGGCGTGAAAACCGGGGTGAAGATACGCTACGACAGCCCGCGCGACGTCGGCGCCGACCGCGTCTGCAACGCCGCCGCCGCGTGCCGCTACTACGGCGCTCCCGCATGTATCATCGACTTCGGTACCGGCACCACCTTCGACGCGATCAACGCGGCCGGCGAGTACGTCGGCGGCGCCATCGCTCCGGGACTGGAGATCTCACTGCAGGCGTTGGCCGGCCACACCGCGCGCCTGCCGCGGGTAGAGTTGCGCCCGCCGCCCGCCACCATCGGCCGCAACACCGTGCACGCCATGCAGTCGGGCCTGGTGTACGGTTACGTTTCACTGGTGGAAGGGATGGTGGCCCGCTTTCGGACGGAGTTGGGTTCCGGAATGCAGGTCATCGGAACCGGTGGTCTGGTCGAGGTGATCGCCGCAGAGACCAGCGTGGTGGAGCACATCGATCCCTGGATCACCCTCAAGGGCTTGCAGATCGTGTACCAGCTCAACCGGGCGCCGGCGGCAACGGCATGAACACTACGACGAACCAGCGCGGGGTATTGTCGGGAGCGCGGGTGGTGGTCGGCGTTACCGGAAGCATCGCAGCCTACAAGGCGGCCACACTGGTGAGCTCCCTGGTGCGGCATGGCGCCCATGTCGATGTGATCCTAACCGCATCCGGGGCGCGTTTCGTCACGCCGGCGACCTTCACCGGCCTGACTCGCGGCTCGGTGCACTCGGAATTGTTCGCCGACCGAGGTTTGCCGCACGTGCAGCTGGCGGAACGCGCCGACCTCATCGTGGTGGCCCCGGCTACCGCCCACACCATGGCGCGGCTGGCCCACGGGCTGGCCGACGATCTGCTCGCCCTCACCGTGCTGGGCACACGGGCGCCGGTGCTGCTGGCCCCGGCGATGGAAGCCGGGATGTGGCGCCATCCGGCCACCCGGCGCAACGTGGCCCTGCTGCGTGAGGATGGGGTGGAAGTGGCCGGGCCGGAGTGCGGTCGCCACGCTTCCGGTGCCGGCGGACCGGGACGCATGGTGGAGCCGGACGCCTTGCTGGGACACATTCGCCGGGTGCTGGGGCGGCGGGGTGACTTGGCCGGCCTGCGCTGTCTGACGACCGCCGGCGGCACGCGCGAAGCGCTCGATCCGGTGCGCGTGCTGGGCAACCGTTCCAGCGGCAAGATGGGGCTGGCGCTGGCGCGCGCGGCGCGCGACCGCGGTGCCGAAGTGACCCTGGTCACCACCGCTCCGGCACCCGCCGACAGCGCCGGCATCGACCTCGCACCGGTGGAGTCGGCCGCCGAGATGCAGGCCGCGGTCAGCGCGCGCCTGGCGTCACACGACGTGCTGTTGATGGCGGCCGCGGTGGCCGACTACCGGCCGGCCAGGCCGACATCGCAAAAGATCAAGAAGTCGGGCACCGGCTCCCGCCTCGAACTGGAACTGGAGCGTACCGAGGACATCGTGGCCGCGGCGGCACGGCAACGGCGTACCGCGCAACACCATCAGGGCCCGCGGGTAATCGTCGCCTTCGCCGCGGAAACGGAGAACCTGGAGCGTTTCGCACGTACCAAGCTGGAACAGAAGGGCGTCGACCTCGTCGTCGCCAACCAAGTCACCAACAGTGCCGGCGACAGTGTCTTCGGTTCCGACCACAACGAAGTGCTGCTGATCGCTCCCGATACGGCTACGGTGCGGCTGCCGCCAATGGAAAAAGAACAGGTCGCGCACCACATCCTCGATGCAGTGCGGCGGCGGCTGGACCAGGATAACTGAGCGGCGTCCGCAGGATCAGGGGGCGCGTGGCTTGTCGCCGTCGGCCGACTTGTCGGCGTCCGGCTGCTGGCCCTCGGCTTCTTGCCGAACGCCGTCACGCTGCCCTTTCTCGAATTCCTTCTTGGCGCGGCCGATGGAACGCGCAAAGCGCGGAACCGCCGAAGCGCCGAACAGTACCAGCACCACGCCTCCGATAATGATCCACTCTGCACCACCAGGTAACATTCTCTCACGCCTCCTTGCGCGCTCCGGGCTCGTCCGTCCCGGTCTCGACGTCGCGTCCAGTGTCGCGCACCGTGCTGCCTGCGCTTCCCCCTGTCCCGGTACCGTCGGCAGCGATGCTGTGCCCAGGATCACCCTGCTGTGGATCATCGTCCAGCTCCGGGGGATACTGGAACTGCCGCATGATGCGGCGCGACGATCCGGTCACGCGGCCGTACAGCGTACCCAACTTGCGCATCACCCGGGGCAACTCCTCGGGGCGCACGAACACCAGCACGACGACGCAGATCAGGGCGATTTCCCAGACCCCGAGGCCGAACATCATTCCGCCCCGAAGCCGAGCAGCTTGGCAACCAGGATCGACAGAAAGAACATGCCGACCATCGGCACCGCCAGGCTCACCTGCGACACCACGTCCGGTGGCGTGACCACCGCGGACAGGGCGAAGATGCAGACCACGGCGTAGCGGCTGGCCCGCAACAGCGCGTGCCGGGTGACCACACCCGTCATCATCAGCACTACCAGCAGGATCGGGATCTGGAACACCAGCAGGAACACCAGCAGGAACTGGAACACAAAGAACACGTTGCGCTGGAAATTCAGCAGCAGGCCGACCCCGGGCGGGATAAACCCGCCACTGACCAGAAACCGTACCGAGAGCGGGATGACGCTGTAGTAGCTGTAGAGGAACCCCGCCAGCAGCAGGACGAAGGACGCAGTCAGGGTGGCCATCACCGCGCGGCGCTCGCGACGGGTGAGGCCGGGAAAGATGAAGCGCACCAGGTTGTAGAGGTGTACCGGCAAGGAGAGCACGGCGCCGGCGATCAGCGCCACCTTCACCCGCACCAGAAAGCCTTCGAAGATGGTATTGATGAACAGGTACTCGGCGTCCGCGTCAGACTCGGAGGCGGACGGCAGCGACTCCAGTGGACGCAACAGCACCGCCAGCACCGGCTCGTAGAACAAGTAGCAGACGATCGCCGCCAGCAGGACGGCGAGCAGGGAGGTGATCAGTCGCCGCCGCAGCTCGGCGGCGTGTTCGAGGAAGGGCATGGTGCCCCGCGCCGACGCCATCGCTAGCTCTCAAGGTACCGCATCACGGCCGCCGAGACGAGCGCGAGGAAGGGCTTCGCAGGGGCGGCGGCCCCCGCACGCGGGCTGCGGGGAATCACCGGTCCGCGGCCGCTGCTGCAACCCCCGCAGTTGCTCCTCCCACCGCAGCAGCCGTAGCGTGGGCAGTGCCGTTGGCGCGCCCCGCGGCGGCCGCGTCAGCGCCCGGTGACGGCGCGCGGCGCTGCTGGCGGCGATACCAACTGCCGATCGCCGCCACGAACGCCACCTGTACCACGCTGTACCCGCCCAGTCCCAGCAGAACCCCGTCGGTGAATCCGTAGGAGTGCAGGCCCACCCCCAAGGCGTTGATCCCGAACCACGCCAGCATCACCACGATGATCAGCAGCGCCGCGCCGGCGGCCATCCCGAACGGGCCGATCATCTTGCCCATCCTGGCGTGGAACAGGATCGCACACCACAGCACGATCAGCAGGGCGCCGTTCTCCTTCGGGTCCCAGCCCCAAAAGCGGCCCCACGACTGGTCGGCCCAGATGCCGCCTAGCATGGTGCCGACAAAGGACAACGTGAGCCCCAGGGCGAGCGTGCCGAACAACGTCCGGTAGGTATGCGCGAGTCGCTTGGCATCCGCCGCGGACGGAGCGCCCCGCCGCTGCTGCAATACCGCCTGCACCATGTACACGTGGCCTATCAGCCCCGCCACGCAGCAGGCCATGTAGCCGGTAGTGATCACCGTTACGTGGGTTGAGAGCCAGAAGTTGGTGTCCAGCACCGCCTGCAGCACCGGCATGGTGTCGCCCTCTGCGGAGAACTTGGCCGACAGCAGGAAGAACACGAAACCGCCGGCAAGCCCGCTGAACACGCCGAGGTAGCGCTTGCGCAGGTGCTCCATGACGATGCCGCACGCCACCGCACCCCAGCCGACGAACACGAAAGTCTCGAACAGGTTGGTGACCGGCGGCCGGTCGGTGATCAGGATGCGCAGCACCAAGCCGAAGGTATGGGGAATGAAGCCAAGCAACAGCAGTAGGAAACTGGCCCGATACAGCCAGGTTCTGAGGCCGAGGAACGACAGCGCCAGCAGCAGCAGCCCGCCGCCGTACGCCAGCCGTGCGGCAAGGTAGGGATTGGCGCGATTGTAGAGAATCTCCAGGCTGGGATCCTTGAGTTCCGACGCGGCCGCGGTACGGCGCTGCACCGAATCGGTAAACTGGCGGGCCGCCAATCCGAAGCGCAGTTCGCGGCCCTCGAGGTACGCCACTTGCAGGTCGCGTAATGCCAGCAGCTCGGTCTCGACGGCACGGAGCTGTTCCGCCCCGAGACCCGCCGTCTGCTGCCCGTCGAGTGCCTGCCACGGCGTGAGCCAGCGGACATCGCCGAAACCGGCGACCGGAATGACCGGCAACGGCAGTCCGACGAAGTTGCCCTGCCACGCGGCGAGACTCTGATTGAGGCGCAGCACCAGGCCATCGCTGCGGCTGAACGCTCCGCTGGCAGCGTGCGCCAGCCCGGCAGTCATGGCGGCATCGCGCAGCTCGGTGCGCCGGAGGGCAATGTCGAGGTAGCTGTAGGTGCCGGTGGCGGGCAGCCCGAGCAGCTCCGCCAGCGCCTGATCGTCTACCTGAAAGTCGCGATGAGGATAGGTGAACGCGAACGAGGAGAGGAGATTGGCGTACAGACCGACGTTGTTCCAGAGGCGCAGGATTTCCCGCTCGACGATGTTACGACTGTCCTCGCTGATAGCCGCGGCGTCCTCCGCCAACCGCTCCAGCTCCGGCAGGCCGGGCAGCAGGAAAGCGAGACTGTAGCGATCGCGGCCGCGCGACTCCAGACCCAAGGCGTCGATCACTTCGGGATTGTCCACCAGGAAGATCTCGTCGTTGTGGGTCTCGTTGGGGGTGAACAGCACCCGCGCCAACCACTCGATGGCAGGCCGCCGCGCGTAGCCGCGGCGCCCGGACAGCCGCAGCAGCGTGATGCGCGCGTAGCTGTCCAGGGGCATCGGCCGACCCCCGTCGACTACCACGATGTGTTGCAGCGGCGCGAGTTCGGTAACGCGCAGCTCGCCCGGTGCGAACGTGCTCACTTGGTCGAGGCCGGCGCCGGTCGTCTCCTGCGCGGCACCGGCCACGGCGACCAGGAGCATTGCCCACGCCGCAACCGCGAACCGCGGCGCGCCGTGCTGTGCTCGCCTAGACACGGATGGCCCCGTCCGGGGAGCCGGAGCGCCTGCGGCGCCGCAGCACCAGGGTCTGGATGAAGTGCACCGCAAGGCCGACCCCCACTACCGCGGTGCCGACGTACGGCACCACGCGGCTGCGATTATGGACTACCGCGAGGGTGGAGGTCTCCTGACCGGTGGCGTCGATGGCGTAAGAAGCCTGGTAGAGGGTGTAGCCCGCGTAGCGCAGCGGGTGGTTCATCGAAATACGCGCGCGGCGGGTCAGCTCCGGCGTGTGCAGGGTGACGTCACTCTCGAAGGTGCGCGGCTTGTCGGAGTTGGGGTGGAACTCGGCGCGGAAGTCGTCGAGCGTCAGGATCAGGGGCATCACGTAGTGCTTCCGCCGCAGCGACATCGCCAGCCGCCCACCAGCCACCGGCACGTACGCCGGGCCTACGTCTCCACCGTACAGCAACACCTCCGCGCTGCCGCCCGGGTGGCGCACCGTCAACGTCACGCCGGGGAAATTCTCCTGTGGGTCGGGCGAAACGCGCGCCTCCTCCAGATTCGCGATGCCCGAGCCGTTGATCCACCCTGACGGGCCGCCACCGCCGCGGCTGAAGGCCTGCGCGTTGGCGTAATAGCGCCGCGGGAGCAGCTCCACGCCGTAACGAGAGATGTCGACCGGGGCGCCGCCCTCGAGTTCGCGAGCATCCACGGCCGCTACGTGGCGCGTCTCGCTGCCGGGATCCCAGACCGCCACTTCCCAATCGAAGTAGTCGGCGGTGACGTTGCCCCCTTCCCCCTCCGCCAGCGAGAGGAACGACTCCTGCGCGAAGTACTGGGTAAAGAACATGCCGAAGAAGAGGGCGAACAGACCGCCGTGGATGATCAGGATACCGACCCGCTGCAGCCGATAGACAAAGCGGTAGATGGTTGCCGCCACGAGATTCGCGCACAGCACCCAGAGCACGAGCTGGGCTCCGGGCAGCGGCACGAACCCGCCCGCCAGGGTGAAGAATGATTCGAAGTACTTCTTCTGCGCCGAGTAGATCCCGTTGTCGATCTGGTGAATGGTGCCCAGGAAGGTGAGCACGAACAACAGCAGCAGACACACCACTGTGACCCGAAGATCGATCAGCAGGCGCACCACCGGATAGCGTTTGATGGCGGCCGCTAACACACCGCGCTCCGCTTGCCGCGCGGCTGGCCGACCATCATGAGGTGCCCGTGACGGCCAGTCCCAGGCTGCCGACCAGGCGCAGGAAGTCGCCACGCGCGGCAGCGACCAGATCACCGTCCCCGGACATCTTCACGAACAGGGTCTGGTCGAGCACCGACCCCACCGCTGCCAACATCGAGTCACCGCCGGTTGTTGCCAGACGGGTGAAGTCGAACAGCGTGAGGCGCATCCCGTCGCGGGCGGCTACCGTCTCGCCGGCGGCGAGAAACTGCGCCAGCTCTTCATCCGCGAGCTGCAGCCCGAGCTGATCGAGCCAGCGCACCACGTTCGCCTCCACGCCGCCCGCCGCGCCGCCCAGCATCACCACGGTAGTCTCGGCACGCCGGTCACCCTGCTCGAGGAGGAACGCCGCGAGACGAATACCGTCGCCGGGCAACTCCTGCCACGCCGGCGGTGTCTGCCACACCAGCGGCCCCACGGCAACGCTACCGGCGCCGCTGCCGTCGAAGGCCGCCACCACGGGCGAGGGCTTGATGACCACTTCGTCATACTCGCGCACGTGCGGCTGTCGTGTGCACGCGACAACGACCAGGATGGCCGCGCCGAGGAGCACCCGGTTCACGGGCAGCTACGAGGCGTCGGTATCGACCAGACGGGTCACCGAACGCACCTCGGGCAACGGCACCACCATCTGGTCAAGCTCCTTCCACTGGCCGTAGCGGGCCGCGGTCTGCACATACTGTTCCTTCGACACGCCACCCGCCCCCTCGGTGTGACGCGCCACGTCGAGCAGCACGATGCCGTCGCCGCGCTGCTCGAAGAAGCGGCCGATAAACAGCTCGGCGCCCGTGGTGTCCACCACCACGGTGACACCGTGCAGCTCACCCTTGGCCGCGTGCCGGGAGTGTTTCATTACGGCACGGTTCGGGCTGCGGGCAGGTCAGGCGGAGAGGTGTTCGTCGAACGCTTCCATCAGATCAGCAGCAATCACCTGCGGCGGCCGCCCCTCGATCTGATGGCGCGGATACATGAACACCAGTTCACCATCGCGGAACAGCGCCACCGACGGGCTGCTCGGGGGAATCTGGGAGAAGTAACCGCGCGCCCGGGCGGTCGCCTCCAGATCCTGACCGGCAAACACGGTGGCTACTCGATCCGGAGCCACGTCGTGGCGCAGCGCCATCCTGATCCCGGGACGGGCGCTGCCGGCAGCGCAGCCACACACGGAATTGACCACGATCATGGCGGTCCCGCTCTGGTCAGCCATGAACTGGTCTACCGCGTCCGCGGATTCCAACTCTTCGATGCCCACCGTGGTGAGCTCATCGCGCATCGGTTGCACGAGCACTGGGTCGTACGGCATGGGACTAACATAGATACGCCCATGAAGCTGCGTCAAGCTCGGCGGCAACGGCAGACCTTCCAGCCGGGCATCGTCGACCGCTCGCGGCCGTCACCGCACCCGCGCGCCGATCACGTTCGCGGCCGCCAGCAGGACCAGATTCTTGACGATGTACTGGCCTTCGAGCGTGAGCACGAACGGCGGTTGCGCAAATACGGCAGCAGGATTCAACACGAGCGGCGACATCGCCCCCAGCATCTGCAGATACATCAACGCCACCGTCACGCGCAGGAAACGGCCGCTGAGAAAGCCGAAGCCGATCGCCACCTCCCAGCAGCCCACGAACGGCACGAACAGCGGCGCCGGCAGAAACGGATAGGTCGAAACGATCAGGCCGGTCGCCGGACTTGCTCCGGGAAACAGCTTCAGTGCTCCGAACCAGATGAACACGACCCCGACGGCAACCCGCAGCACCAGTACGCCATGCCGGCTCATCCATACCGTCAGGCGCTGGTCGAGCGGCCGCCACCGTGGCGGTACCGTAAATCGCCTATCCAACTCGGAATCCTGCCGCAGCCTCACTCCCGTTCACTGCGGCTCCGCGTTGCCGTTCACACTCCGGCGGCGGCCACCGCTGGCCGGGACATGCTGCCTGGCGCGGGGGCAAGGCGTGACGGCGCCGCGGCGAGGCCGTTCCCGGAGCCCTCCGGCGCGGCGGGTACGTCCGCCGTTGCGGCGGGTACGCTGCCGAAACGACGCTCGCGGCCGTGGAACTCGGCGATGGCGGCCTGCAGCTCGCGGCGGCCGAAGTCGGGCCACATGACCCCGGTGAAGTACAGCTCGGCGTAGGCTCCCTCCCAGAGCAGAAAATCGCTGAGACGCTGCTCGCCCCCGGTGCGGATGATCAGATCCACGTCCTGCACCGGATGATCCTCGCCCGACTGGCTCGCTACCAGGCGTCCGAACGCCACGTGGCGATCGTCGGTGCCGAACTCGCCCAACTCGGGGAGTCGTTCGGCCGCTGCGAGGATGGCATCCCGCGCCGAGTAGTCGATGGCTATCCGCAGCAGCAGGCGCTGGCCGTCACGGGTGGTACGTTCGGCGACCTCGATGGCGTCGCACAAGCGGGCTCCAAGGCGGTCGCGGCGGCCGATCACCTGCACCCGCACGCCGTTTTGTACGCATTCATCCATCTCGTCATGCAGGTGGCGCTCGAACAGGCGCATCAGCACCCTGACTTCACGCGCCGGACGCTGCCAGTTGTTGGCCGAGAACGCGTACAGAGTGAGGACCCGCACGCCGAAATCGGGAGCGGCCCGTATGCAGGCGCGTACTGCCTGCGACCCGGCGCGGTGGCCGCGGTAGCGATTCAACCCTTGGCGAGCGGCCCAGCGGCCGTTGCCGTCCATGATGATGCCGACGTGAAGTCTTTCGGTCCCGTTCACCGGACATCCCCCTGCATGGCGCTGATCAGGTTCTCCATGTATCCCAGGTAACCTTTGAGCGCGCCGCGTCCCGCCGCCGTAAGCCGATACGTGGTGCGCGGTACGCGGCCGTCGAAGTACTTGGTCGCAGCCACGTACCCGGCGTCCTCCAGCTTGCGGGCGTGGACGCTCAAGTTGCCGTCGGTAGCGCCCAACAATCGCTTCAACTGACTGAAGCTGACACTCTCCACCACCGCCAGGGTGCTCATGATGGCCAGTCGGGTCCGTTCGTGGATCAACCGGTCGAGTCCCGGCTCGGCCGGTCCGGTCAGGCCCTGGATCGCCTCCAGGAGCCTGGGAGTCACGGGACGCGCGCCCACCATACCGTCAACCTCCATGTCGGCGCGCGACGAACAGACCGAAGCCGACGTGCAACGCGCCGAACCCGGCTGCCATGAACAGGTCGCCCAGACCGGCAGGCGCCAGCAGCGCGGCGCCGCCCAGCAGCAGGAAACAGCCGCCCATCACCGAAACGGCACGCACCGAGAACGCGCCCCCGGTGGTCGCGGCCAGCCCGTAGAGGATGAGCCACACGCCCGGCAGCAACTCGGTGGCTCCCTTGACGGCAAAGGCGATGGTGACAACCAGTCCGGCGGCGATGGGCGGAGCAAAGCTCAATACGAACGCCCGGCCGGACGGAGAGTCCACCGACAGACCGACCGAACA
>JAKZWC010000471.1:0-3205 GCA_047515735.1 Spirochaetales bacterium
GTTGTTCACTGACCCGTTCGGCTTGTGGGCGTTGGCGGTGCTGGCTGCCGGCGCCGCCGCGTTGCTGCGCCTGCCGGCTCCGCGCGCTCTGGCGCTGACCGCCGTGATCGCCACGCTGTGGTCGCTGTTCGACACCGTGGCCGGCGGCCGCTGGGCGCTATTGGCATGAAGCGGGGCACGAGCCGCCTGCTGCGGGCGGCACTCGCAGTGCTCGTGCTGCTCGGCGCCGGCGCCGCGCTGTGGCGGTTGTTCGCCAGCAACCCGGCGGCAGATGCCGTCCCGGTAACCGTGCAGGCGGCGCGCACCGCCACGCTGCGCGCGCGCGTGGTGGGGAGCTGTACGTTCCGGCCGCGGCGCAGCGTCACCGTACTCAGCGAGACCGGCGGGCGGGTGGTTGCGATTCCGGTGGCGGTGGGCGACGCCGTGAGCGAAGGGCAGGAACTGGTGGTCCTCGACGACCGCGAGTTGCGGCTCGCGCTGCGCCGTGCCGAGGCGGTGCGGCAGGCGGCCGAGGACAGGGTGCGCGGCAACCTGTTCACGCTGCGCTCCAACCTGCGCGGCGCCGAGGCGGGCTGGCAGCGGGCGCGCGATGCCCTGGCCCGCGACCGGGCGCTGCACGGCCCTGGCGGCACGACGCAGAGTCAGGTGGAGGCGGCGCAGCATGCCGAGCGCGATGCGGCGGAAGCGCTCCGTTCGGCGCGCGAACAGCTCAACCTCGCCGCCGGTCGCGCGCCCGGCGCGGAACCGCTCCTCGACACCGCGGCGGATGCCGCCATCGTCGCCGCCGACCCCGATGTGGTCCAAACGCGGCTGGCCGCGGAGCAGGCCGCGCACGATCTGGGGCAGGCGATCCTGACCGCCCCGCTGGCCGGGACACTCACTGCGCTGGAGGCGTCGCTCGGCAATCACCTCGCCCCCGGCGCGGCGGTGGCCACGGTCGCCTCGCTGGACGACATCCTGGCCGAGGTGCAGATCGACGAAGTCGACATCGGCAAGCTGCAGGTGGACCAGGCGGTGGCGCTGACCACCGACAGCGTGCGCGACGTCGAGCTCGACGGCCGCATCGCGCTCATCCCGCCCGCCATGACCGACCATCTGGTCGCGGTCGAGGTGGACGTCGACCAGAGTGCCCTGCCGCCGGGCGCCGTCCTGCGCGCCGGCGCCTCCTGCCGCGCGCGCATCGAAGCGGAACTGAAGCGTGACGTGACGGTGGTGCCGTTCGCGGCGCTGCTGGAGCGCCCCGGCGGCAGCGTGGCGTTCGTGGCGGTGCCGGTCGTCGACGATGCCGCGGGCGCCGACGATGTCGCGGGCGCCGACGATGTCGCGGGCGCCGGCGCCGCCGCCGATGCCGGCGATGCTGAAGCCGGCGATGCTGAAGCCGGCGAGCCCGGCGGCCTGTACCGGCTGCAGCGCCGCGACGTGGAGCTGGGAGCGTCCAGCGTCAGCGACGTGGAGGTGATCGCCGGGGTAGCGGAGGGCGAGCTGGTGGTGGTGGGCAGCCTGGCGCTGCTGCGCGACGGGCTGCAGGTTACCCTGGAGGGCGAGGATCCGGCCGAGGGCGAGCAGGCAGCGGACGGCGGGCCCGCCGGAGCGCGGCGGGACGACGCGGAGTGATTCGCCTTGCCGGGATCACCAAGGTGTACCAGATGGGCGCCGACGTGACGGTGACCGCGCTCGCCGGGGTCGACCTGGCAATCGGCGCGCGCGAATTCGTCGCGGTAATGGGGCCGTCCGGCTCCGGCAAGTCGACGCTGATGAACATCATCGGCTGCCTGGACCGGCCCAGCGGCGGCCGCTACACCCTGGAGGGGATCGACGTGGCGCGCATGAGCGACCGCGAGCTGGCGCAGGTGCGCAACGCGCGCGTCGGCTTCATTTTCCAGACCTTCAATCTGCTGCCGCGCATGACCGCCCTGCGCAACGTCGAGTTGCCACTGGTCTACGCCGGCGTGGCGCGCCACGCACGCCACAAGCGCGCCACCGCGGCGCTGGTCCGCGTCGGCCTGGCCGACCGCGTGCGGCACCGTCCCAACCAGCTGTCCGGTGGCCAGCGGCAGCGCGTCGCCATCGCCCGCGCCCTGGTCAACAAGCCCTCCATCGTGTTCGCCGACGAACCCACCGGCAACCTGGACACCGCCACCGGGCGCGAGATCATGGACCTGCTGGCCGCCCTGCACGGTGACGGAGCCACCATCATCCTGGTCACCCACGAGGCCGAGGTCGCCGCCCACGCCGGCCGCGTCATCCATCTGCGCGACGGCCGCATCACGCACGACCAGGCCGGGCCGCCGGCGCCCGCCCGGTAGCGGGAAAACGGGCAGCGGCAGGCGGAGCATGCGCGTCACCGAGGGGCTGCGCGAGGCGTTCGACACCGTGCGCCACAACAAGCTGCGCACCGCGCTGACCGTGCTCAGCATCGTGATCGGCGTCGCCTCGGTGATCGCGGTGATGGCGATCGGGATCATGGGCCGGCGTGCGATCATGGGCGATCTCGCCGCGCTCGGCGGCGCGCTGTACTGGATCGAGCCGGCGAACGAGGGCTGGGACGACCGGCGGCGCGACCAGCACCTGCGCCTCGAACACCTGCAGGCGATCGCGGCCCTGGTCGCCGACACCAGCTGGGTGAGCCCGATCCTGCGCGGTGACGCCGAGCTGCGCTTCCGCGACCGGACGGCATCGGCGTCGCTGTTCGGTGTCGGCGCGGAGTACCCCGAGCTGTGGTCATTGCCGGTCCAGGCGGGGCGCTTTCTGGAGCAGGCGGAGGTGCGCCAGCGGCGCAAGGTGATCGTGCTCGGCGATCGCATCGCGCACACGCTGTTCGATGACCCCGAGCGCGCGGTGGGCAGCGTGGTGAGCGCCGGCGGCCTGCAGTTGCAGGTAGTGGGGGTGATGGCAGCCGACTTCCGCGCCGCCGGCGACGGCTCCGACGACCGCACCTGCTACCTCCCGCACGAATTGTACCGCACCATCTATGCCTGGGATTCGGCCGCCGGCCCGCATGTGCCGGCCGTCACCCTGCGAGCCCGCGACTCCGCACATCTCGGTGAGTCGATGGCCCGCGTGCAGCGCTTCCTCGACCGCGTGCTGCCCGGTTCGCCGTCGGTGCGCCCGTTCGTGGTCGAGACCGACCAGGCGCGGCTCGCAACCGAGGCGGAGGTGCTACGCGTCATCACCACGGTAGTGACCCTGGTGGCGGGTATCTCGC
>JAKZWC010000472.1:0-8186 GCA_047515735.1 Spirochaetales bacterium
CAAGACCAGCCCGTTCGTGCAGAACGCGGTAATGGTGGACGCGCACACCGTGCGCCTGGAGTTCGACGGCCCGCATCCGGAGATGACGGCGAAGCTGGCCATCTGGCATGGCGGCGACTGGGAGATGCTGGCGCCCAAGCACTACCTCTCCAAGTGGCACCTCGACTACAACGACAAGGCCAACGAGGTGGCCATGGAGGAGGGCCACGAGACCTGGCAGCAGGCGTTCACCGACCACTTCTTCTGGAAGCCCTCGACCGATATCGATCTGCCGGTGGTGCAAGGCTGGCGCTTCACCGAGATTACTCCCACGGTGCGCGTATTCGAGCGCAACCCTTACTACCACCGGGTCGACACCGCCGGCAACCAGCTTCCCTACATCGACCACATCGTCTCTACCGTGGTGGAGAAGGAGGTGTACACCCTCAAGATCATCGGTGGGGAGGCGGACCTCGCCTACGGCCAGACCAGCCTGGAAAACTACGCGCTCTACAAGGAGAACGAGGAGCAGGGAGACTACCGGGTGACGCTGATTCCCGGGCTCTCGGCCGCTGCCATCGGGGTGGTGCTGAACCAGAACCACGACGAGCCGTGGCGGGCGGAGCTGTACCAGGACGTGCGCTTCCGGCGCGCCCTCTCGCTGGCCATCAACCGGGAGGAGATCAACGAGCAGGTGTTCTTCGGTCTCGCCACCCCGCGCCAGGCGGCGCCGGCCCCCGCCTACAGCTACTACCAGGACGAGTGGGGCCGCTCCTGGGCGGAATACGATCCGGACCAGGCCAACGCTTTGCTCGACGACATCGGCATGACCGAGCGCACCCGCGACGAGTTCCGGCGCGCGCCCGGCGGCGAGGAGTTGCAGGTCCTGATCGAGTATTCCGGGAACCTCCCCGTGCCGGCGATGGAATTGATCAAGGAGTACTGGGAAGCGGTCGGCGTCAAGGTGCTGCTGAAAGTCGAGACCGAACAGTCGCGCAACGTCACCCGGACGCTCAACGAGCATGACGCCCGTGCCGGGCGTACCGGCGGCTCCGAATCCGGCTGGTACATCAACGGCGGTGGCGAGTCGTTCACCTGCAACCGCTCGCGCGGCGTGACCAAGGATTCGCGCTGGATGCCGTGCGGGACCGACAACGGCTGGGGCTGGCAGTGGGGCAAGTGGCTCGCCGCCAACGCCGCCATCAAGGGCGGCACCCATACCCTCGCCGACTTTGGCGGCAGCATGCCGGGCTGGGAGCCGCCGCAGGAGGTGAAGGACCTCGATGAGTGGTCGTGGGCGCTCCGCGTCACCGAGTTCGGCTCCCCCGAGTACGTCGAGCTGGCGAGCAACATCGCGCAACTGCAGGCCGACAAGCTGTGGGTGATCGGCGTCGTGGGGCTCAATCCCACCGCATACATCTCGCGCAGCAACATCGGCAACGTCCCGACCCAATACGGCATCGGAGTAACCTGGCCCGTGGGGTTGAACCACTGGGGCGATCAGCTCTTCTTCCGCCAGTAGCGGCCACCCCCGGCTGCGCGTCACGGAGGTGCGGGGCAGCCCGCGCCTCCGTTTTTCGTCATGATGGCACCTGCGGCGGCGACCGATCTCGCTTGCCGTTGAGCAGGGTGCCGAGCGGAGTGTAGCGCACCAGATAGCGGTACGTCACCATCCCCACGGCGCTGGTTGCCACGAAGGCGAGGGAGAACTTCAATTCGGCGCCCCAATTGAAGCCGGTGAGGGAGGTCAGCCGCCCTGCCGCGTCCAGGTGGGCCAGCCAGAACGTCAGCAACGACACCAGCGGCAGATGCATCAGGTAGATCCAATAGGATGAATCGGCCATCCAGCGCACCCACCGGCGCGGGGTCCTGAAGATCGCTTCGAAGCTGCCCACCAGGGCCAGGCTGAGCAGCGCGGCGGCCGAGCCGTATGCCAGAGTGTTCAGGATCACAGTGACTGCCATTACGGCACCGGCCTGCCCCTGATCCAGGGCTCCCATGGCGATGACGTGGACGCCATAGGCCAGCATCCCGGCGCCCCACAACCCGGCGAGCGCTCGCCTACCCTGCAGACCCTCGAGCAGCCAGCGCCGGGCCCACAGCCCATACCCGTACCAGAAAAAGATCAAACCGTACAGCAGATCGGGAACGTTCGGCGGCCAGATCGGCTTGGACTCGTCGCCGCCGCGCACGGCGAGAAGCACCGCCGCCGCCACCACCAGCACCAGCGGTGCCCGCGAGTAGATGCAACCGCCAATCCGTCGTCCGAGCGCGGGACCGCCCGACACGGAGCGCAGCGCCACGCCGATGCGCGTCGTGCCGAGGAAGCGGAACACCAGCAGCGATCCGTACATGAGGAGCAGGTACCAGAGGAACCAGAGGTGTGCCATGGGGGTGCCGGACGCAGCCAGGTCCGGCCACGTTCGGGGATGGAACAAGCTCAGATCGACGACAAATTCCCCCTGCCAGCCGTACCTCCATAGCGCCGGAACGACCACCGCCATCACGGCCCCGAACAGCACCAGCGGCACGGCGATGCGGCGCAGCCGGTCGCGCACGAACGCCGACGTGGAACGGCGCTCCAGCATCAGGTGGGCGAAGAAGCCGGCCAGCAGGAAAAACGTGGGCATGCGCCAGAGGTGGATGTAGTCGAACAGCAGCAGCAACGACAGCGACTGGTCGTTGTCGGCCGGCCACATGAACTCGAGCCCCGCCCTGCGGGAGAAGTAGGGCAGCGTGGCATGGAGCAGGACGCCCAGCAGCATGGCGAAAGCGCGCAACCCGTCGAGTCCGTGGTAGCGGCGCGAGGTTGCCGGGTCCAGGTTCACAGCGGCGCCTTGCATTCCCGCTATACCCCGGTTCCGTCCAGTGCGCGGGGGATCAGCAGTCGCGGGACGCCGGGTCGGCGGCGGCGTCCGGGATCGGACGGCCGTGGGGGTCGGTGGCCCCGGCGGTGCGGGCCAGGTCGGCGCGCATGCCGGCGGAGGTGACGTGCTCGAGTTGGTGAGCGGCGAAGTGGACCTCCGCGGCGGGGTCGCCCTCTGCGAACAGGTAGCTCTCCCACAACCGGTGGCTGCGCAGCAGGCCGATCGCCAGGCGGCGGCCTCCAGCCGTGAGCCGATAGCCCGCACCGGTGCGCTGCACGCGGCCGCGCACCCGCTCCACCAGCAACGCCATGCTGCGGTCGAAGCGGCTGGAGCGGCCGGCGATGCGCGACGCTTCCTCCCGCACCAGGTCGCGGCGTCCGGGGGCCGGCCGGTCGCGCTCCTCCACCCGCAGCAACTCCACCAGCAGGTCGTCGCGCCCGACGGCCAGGGCTACCCGCGCGCGGTGCAGCGCCCGCGCCGCCAGACCGCGCTCGGGGGCGATCACCAGCGCCACCGTCACCACCGCTCCCGCGACCACCGCCATCATGCCGGCGGTGCTGGTGTCGGAGAGCCCGAACCAGCGCGGCACGGTAATCGCACCCAGGTGTCCGCCGACGGCGCAGACCAGCGCCACTCCCTGGCCGAACAGCAGCAGCGACCACAACCGGCGGGTGAACAGACCCGCCACCACTCCGGGTACGATCAGCATCGCGATCACCAGGATACTGCCGACGCTCTCGAACGCGGCGACGATGGTCGCCGCCACCATCACCATCAGCGCGTAGTGTATCAACCGCGAGTTGAAGCCGATGGCACGGGCGAACTCCGGATCGAACGAGGTCAGGTTGAGCACCTTGAACAGCAGCAGAACGAAGGCCAGATCGGCCGCGAATACCGCCCCCAGGATCAACAGGGCGCGCGGCATCCGTACGCCCGCCACCACCACGTCGTTCAGCGGCGCCAGCTCGACGGCGCCGTAGAACACCGTGTGAACGTCGATGTGCACGGCGTCGGCGCTGCGCACGATGAGGATCAGGCCGAGCGCGAACATGGTGGTGAACACCACCCCCATCGCCGCTCCCCGGTCGACGTTGCCCACCTGATGGATGAACTGGGTGAAGGCCGCGGTAAGCACTCCGGCGACGGCGGCGCCGACCACGATCACTCCGGTGTCGCGGCTCAGGGTGACGAGAAATGCGACGGCGATACCGGGCAGCACCGCGTGGCTGATCGCGTCGCCCATCATGCTCATGCGCCGCAACACCAGAAAGCTGCCGATCAACGCGCAGGCCATGGCGCTGACCGCGGCCACCACCACGATGCTGGTGTCGAGGGAGGTCCAGCTCATGGCGTACCGGCGGCCAGTGCGTGGGGGCTGGCCGCCACCGTGCCGGCAGCCGGCAGCCGGTCCAGTTGTGCCTCCAGCTCGGCGACCAGCTCCGCCTCCAGTACATGCTCGATGCGGTCCGCGCCGCGGTCCACCCGGCTGGTGGCAACGTCCGCGTAGTGGATCAGGTAGAGCTCCCACAGGCGATGATTGCGCACGATGCGCAGCGCCTGCTCGGCTCCGGCGGGCGTCAGACGCACCGCCCCGGAGTCCGCCGCCGCTCGCAGCCAACCCTCCCGGTGCCCCATGCGCAGGGCGGCCGTCAGTTGCGACCGCGTCCACGCGCGGCGCCGTGCCAGGCCGGTCCGGCTGACCCCGCCCGCCTCCAGGGCGGCGCGGTCCGGGGTGATGCCGAGCTGGCCCTCCACCTGCTCGAACACCGCCCGCAGCAGGTGCTCGCGGCGGATGCGCCGGTCGCTGCGGCGGCGCTCGACGAGCAGCCGCAGCACCCCGCGGCGGGTCCCGAACAGGACGCTGATCGCGAAGCCGCCGGCGATCGTCACCACGATCACGGCACCGGCAGGCAGGCGTGGCACCAGGGCGGAGAGGCCGGCGCCGACGAAGCCGCCGACAGCGCCGATCAGCGCCGCCAGAAGCGTCATTAGCCGCAGATCGTAGGTCCAGAAGCGGGCGGCGGCGGCCGGCGTGATCAGCAGGGCCACGATCAGGATCAGTCCCACCGCCTGCAGGCCGATGACGGTAACCGCCACCACCAGCGCCAGCATGACCGCGTCCAGGAGCCCTACCGGCACCCCCTGGGAGGCCGCGTACGCCGCGTCGAAGCAGAGCAGGTTCAGCTCCTTGAACAGCAGCACCGCAACCACTACCAGCACCAGCGAGGTGATCCCGATCAACATTGCATCGGCGACCAGCATCGACGCGGTCTTGCCGTAGATGAAGGAGTCCAGGCCGGCTGCGGAGCCGCGCCGCATCCTCTGGATCAAGGCGAGCAGCGCGATCCCGATCCCGAACGACACCGACAGCACGATGCCCAGCGCCGCGTCCTCCTGCAGCCGCAGCACCGAGCGCACCACCAGCACCGCGGCGACCGCTGCCAAACCGCCGGCGGCGGCGCCGAGCAGCAGTCCCGGAAACCACTTGCCGGTGCCGCCCAGGGCCACCATCACCAGCCATGCCACGGCGATCCCCGGCAGCGTAGCGTGGCTCACGGCGTCCGACACCAGGGCGCGCTTGCGCAGCAGGGTGAAGGTGCCGATGATGCCCGCGGCCATCCCCAGCATGGCCACGCCCACCACCACCACGCGGGTATTGAAGTCGCTCAGCGTGAGCACCCGCCACACCTGCTCCCACGGCGGCAGATAGCTCATCCGCTTCTCCCGCGCCGGCCTAGCGCGTCCACGGCCTGGTCCAACAGCGTCAGCCGGCCGCCGTAGGTCTTCTGCAGGTTGTCGCTGGTGAACACCTCCGCTACCGGACCGTGGGCGACCACCCGCAGGTTGAGCATCAGCAGCTCGTCGAAGTAGCTGCGGACCGTCTGCAGGTCGTGGTGTACCACGAATACGCTCTTGCCTTCCCGCCGCAGGCGCTGCAGCAGCTCGACGATGGCTTGCTCGGTGGCGGCATCCACCCCCGCGAACGGCTCGTCCATGAAGTAGATGCGCGCGTCCTGGGCCAACGCGCGGGCCAGGAACAACCGCTGCTGCTGGCCGCCGGAGAGCTCCGAGATCTGGCGCCCGGCATAGTCGGCCATGCCCACCATGTCCATTGCGGCGCGAGCAGCCTCGCGCGTGGCGCGCCGCACCGGGCGCAGCCAGCCGAGCGACCGGTAGAGCCCCATCGCCACCAGATCGAGGGCACTCACCGGATAGTCCCAATCGACGCTCTCCCGCTGCGGAACGTAGGCCACCAGCCGCCGCCGCTGCCGGTAGGGCTTGCCGTAGATGGCCACGGAGCCGGACACGCGCGGCACCAGATCCAGCACCCCCTTCAGCAGGGTGCTCTTGCCGGCACCGTTGGGGCCGACGATGCCGGTGATCACCCCGTCGGAGGTCGCCAGGTCGACGTCCCACAGCACCGGTCGCCGCCGGTAGGCGATGGTCAGGTCGCGCACTACCAGGGGACTGCGCTCCGGGTCGGGGACAGGGGCCGGATCGCGCGCCGGTACCGGCCGCGCCTGGGCGCCGCGCGCGCCGCCGGCACCTGCTTCGCGCCGCCGTATCACGGCTCCCGGTACCGGTTCCGCGCTGTGGCCGGCGCTGCGCGCGGCAGCCGCCCGCCCCGCGGCTGGCTGCCGACTCACCGTGTCTCCCCCGCGTGCGACAAGAGCCCCTGAAAGCCCCGCTCCGGGACCTCTCCGCCCAGAGCGCGGGCCACCGTGGTGACGTTGTGGTCGAGCATACCCACGTAGGTGCCCTCGTAGGTGCCCGGCTGCCCCATGGCGTCGGAGAACAGCTCACCACCGACCACTACGGTATGGCCGCGCGCCGCGGAGCCCTCGATCAAGGCGCGCACGTTGCGTTCGGCGATGGTGGTCTCCACGAATACCGCCCTGATCTCCCGCGTAACCAGCAGATCCACCAGCCGGTTGATACGGTCCAGACCCGCCTCCGACTCCGTGGAAATGCCCTGAATCCCTGCCACCTCCAGACCGTAGGCGCGCCCGAAATAGTTGAACGCGTCGTGGGCCGTCACCAGGATGCGCTGTTGCTCGGGGACGGAGCCGAGGGCCTGCCGGGCGTACTCGTGCAGCTCGGCAAGCGTGGCGGTATAGCTCTCGGCACGCTCGCGGTAGCCGCTCTTCCCCGTCGGGTCGAACGTAACGAGCGCCTCGGTCACGGCATGCACCGCCTGCGTCCAGCCCGCCACGTCCATCCACAGATGAGGGTCGAAATGGCCCGCGAATTCCTTCGGCTGAAGCAGCAGTGACTCATCCACCAGCTCGGTGACGGCGTGCACCGGCCGCTCGCTGCGCGCCACCCGGATCAAAGTATCGGTCATCTTCCCCTCCAGCAGCAGGCCGGAGTAGAACACGATATCCGCCTCCATCAACGCCGCTACGTCGCTGCGCGTCGGCACGTAGAGGTGGGGATCGACCCCCTCGCCGATGATCGAGGTAACCTCGCCCCGGTCGCCGGCCACCTGCCGTACGATGTCGGCCACCATGCCGGTGGTGGCGGTGATTCGAAACGGATTGTCCTGCGCGGCCTCGGCGTCAGCCGCGGCCGCGGTACGGGCAGCCTCTGGGGTGCTGTCCACGGCACCCTGACGGTCGCCGTCATTGCAGGTGACGAGCAACACCGCCGCCAACGCGGTGGTCAACACGGACGCCGCCGCCGTCAGCACGCAGGTTCGGCAATACTTCTTCTTTTGCATTTAGAATAACCATTTTTGACTAATCAAAATGAAGATTAACAATAGCTGCCGCTTCGGTCAAGCGGCGCCGAGCCGGCAGCAACCGGGCGCGCATTAGTTTATGCTGCGCGACGACTGCGCTACCCGTCACCAGAAGTGCAGCCGCGAGTTCTTGAGGCGGCGGCACGGTCACTCCGTGACAAGGAAGTACAATGAAAATCGATACCCAAGCATCGCCTGCTGGCCGGCATTTTCGGACAAGGTAAAGATGCCGAGAGCGTTCGCCGCGGAAGCGACCATCGCCAAGCCGGCACACGACGTGTGGCAGGCCCTCACCGATTGGAGCAACGCCCATCGCTGGATGGCCGGCGTCGACTGGCTGAAGGCTGACGGAGAAACCGCCCAGGGGACCCGTATTACTTTCCGCGCGCGCGACCACGACCGTATCTCCACCATTATCGCCTGCCAGCCGGGACGGTCGCTGGTGCTGCACTCTGAACAGGGGGGCGTGAGCGCCGACTACGAGTACGCCCTCGAGGAGGTTGGCGGCAGCACCACCCGGGTCACGCTGACCGCCGACTGCCACATGCGCGGCCCGCTGTGGCGGATCCTGGCGCCGCTGATTCGGATGGCCATGAAGA
>JAKZWC010000473.1:0-6550 GCA_047515735.1 Spirochaetales bacterium
CACCGGCGGGAGCCGGAAGAACGAGGCGGACTGGGCGTACCCGACCAGCGGGTTGTCCCTGGTGCGGCTTTCAGCCACGACGTTGCCCACGGCGGGCCCGCGACCGGCTACCCGCACGCCGAAGAGATCGGCGTAGTCGCCGTCCCGGATCAGGTTCAGCGGCTCGAGGCCGTTCCACAGGAACTCCCGTTCCTCGTTGCGCGTGAGGTGAGGCAGGCTCAGGAACAGCTTTCCGCCGCCCTCGACGTAGGACTTGAGCCGGTCGTACTGGGCGTCGTCCGCGGTATTCCAGCCGAGCATGAACAGCAGAGCGTATTCGCCGAGCACGCCGGGATCGCAGTCCACGGGGATGAAGTCGATCTCTCCGTAGGGAGTACCGGAATACCAGCGGCGGACGTCGCCGGGGGACTGCAGGAGGGTCTGGAGCCACACGCCAGGCAGGAACACGTCGAGGTGCCGCATGCCGTACTCCGCCTGGGAGGGACGCCAGGCCGGCGTCCACTCACCGAAGTTGCGCCACACCATGGTTTGCGCCGTCGTCCCGTGCGCGTCCGCCGCGCCGATTCCGTCGGCCACGTCGCAGGCGTACCTGCCGATCAGCAGCGCCTGGCGCACCTGTACCGCTCCCCGGCGGGGGTGTGTCTTCACGTAGCGGTTGAACTCTCGGAGGATCCGGCGCCGCTCGCGCGGCACGCGGTCGCCGCGGGCGTACAGGCGCTCGTGCCAGGTGCGGTAGAGGCACTCCTCGTCGTTCGCGGTGGCCGCGCCAGCCGCGTAGGCCAGATACAGCGACAGCCACCACATGCGCAGCTGCTGCGGCCCATCGGGGTTGACGTGGGCACCCTCCGCCTGGTAGCTGCCCCAGAGCTCCCTGCCATGCGCCCGTGCCGCGCCGCGTGCGTCGGAGAGCAGGGCCACGTTGTGGCTCTTGTTGAGCTGGGAGACACAGACGTCCATGCCGCCGGCGTAGGCCAGGCTGTGGCCGATGGCCGAGACCATGAGCCACACCTTCGTCTCGGGTGCCGCACGCCGGACCCGTGAGACCAGGCTGCGGATGTATTCGAGGTAGGCCTCGTACGCCGTGCGCATGGTGGCCTTCGCGACCGGCTGCCGGGAGGGCAGCGGCGTCTGGATGTATCCCCAGAGCGGACCGTCGTGCTCCGTCCACTCCCACCCCAGGAGAAACGGCCCCGCCTCCCGCTGCATGGCGTGGAGCCGGTCAAAGCCCATGGGCTGGGTGCACCGGCAGTAGATCCCGTGCGCGCGGCAGAGAGCCGCGAGCTGCGCGGTGGACTCGACGTCGCGGCCGCGCCGGAAGATCAGAAGATCCGCCATCTGCGTCCTGGCCATGTGGCGGATCACGTCCTCCCGGTGTCCCGGTGAGTTGGCCGGGAGGGTCTTGTCCTCCAGACCCACCAACATGGGGTGCGCCTCGGGCTCGGCGGCCACCACCTGCTCGATTCGGGACTCGCCGCGGGCAGAGTCCGTGGCCACCGCGATGGTCACGTCGGCAAGCGGATGGTCGATTCTCAGCTTCGCCCGGTGCTCTCCCGCCGGCAGCCGCGTGGGCAGCGGCGTGAGCACGCGGACGGACTCTGGCGCGCGGATCCTCGCGCTGCGCTGCTCCGCGCGGCAGGTCACGATCGCCTCGAACTCGGCGTCCTTCCTGACCCAGCGCGGGCAGTGGACCGAGAGTTCGGCCGAGGCTTGCTCCTCCAGGTACGCGCGGGCGACCAGCAGGTGGGCTTCGTCGCTGCCATTGCGGATGGTGAGGGTACCGGGTCCCGATCCGAAGCGGGGCTCGGGAAGGGCGACGGTCAGTTCCTCCATCAGGGGCACGTTGCCCAGGTAGGCGAAGAACTGCCGCCCCTCGGCGACCAGCTCATCGCCGAAGAATGCCTCCCACGGCAGGGTGATCTCGCTCCGGACGTCCGCCGGAACCGCCACGTTGCGGGCGCCGCCGCGCGCAACGATTTCCTCCAAGGTCTCCCCCGGGCGCACGGGGAACGCGGCGGCGCAACGGATCGTGACGCTGAGAAACCGCTCCCCGGCGGACTTGGCGAGACCCCACCGGGGAGCTGGGATCTCGAGCTGCGCCGCGGCCCGCGGCATGACCCACGACCAGTCGGTCCGGAACCAGCGGCGCAGGGGAGCGCGCATGGCCCCGGCCTCGAGGAGAGCCCGGAAGCGGCCGTCGCCCCGCGTCAGCGCCGCCAGGTCGCTGGCGTGGTCCAGCTCCGGATCGTAACCGTCGAGCGTCACGGTCACGTCGACGTTGCTGTAGCGGGGCCCCAGGTGAAAGCGAAGCACCTTTTGCGCCGCGAGCTGCTCCACGGAGAAGCTGAAGTCGATGGTCCTGGTGCAGAAGGACACCAGCGAGTCGGCGCCGCCGCGCAGCTCGAACACCACGCCGCCCATCCGGTTGTTGGCGTTCGCCGGCTGCCAATGCCAGCGCGGCTCGGGCAGCGGCAGGAGACTCTCGCGACCGGGCCCCGCGTAACCGCTGAACTCGAGCAGCCAGCAGCGGAGGATCTCTCCGTCTCGGGCGGCCAGAGTGCCGTCCCAGCTATGGTCCGCGTGCTGGACGCCGTAGTTGCCGTACAGCATCCAGTATCCCCACTGGATCCGGATAACGTGGGTCGCGATCGCCCGCGGCACGCCGTTGCGGCGGGTCGTAGCGCCGGCTTTCACCGGTAGTACTCGATGTGCCGCGTGTAGACGGCGAGGAGCCCCGCCGGGTTGCGGACTACCTGCTTCACCCAGTTGCCGTGGGCGTCGAATTCGTAGGCGGAGCGGAGCACCGGGGCGGGCTCGTCCGTGGCGCCGTAACGGAGCTCCTGGACCGCCACGGAGCCGTCGCGGATGCGCACGATGCTTGCTTCCCGCACGCCCTTGCCGGTGTAGGTCTCGAACACCTCGCGGCCCGCGGCGCTCCTCCACCGCGTGCGGGGGTAGCCGGTGTCGGTGTACTCCGCAACTTCGACAAGATCCTTGTTATCGTCGTACCTCGCGTAGCGGGACACGTAACGCTGGATCACCTTATTCCCCACGAAGTCGTCCAGGGTGTAGGCGATTGTCACCACCCTCACCTCGCCTGTCCCCGTGTAGTCGAACTGCTCCTCCCACCTGAGGATGTCCCAATCGTAGTAGTACTCGTGGCGCCAGACCCGGTCGCCCAAGTAGCTGGTGACCCGCCGCTCCCGGACCGATCCGTCGAGGTCGTGCCAAGTTCGCTCCCGCAGTCGCCCGCGCTCGTCGTACCGGTAGCGATAGCGGTACTCCAGCGCGCCCTCCGCGTAAGTCTCGCGCTCTGAGAGATTCCCCTCGGAAGTGAAAAAGAGCTTCGCGATGGTCACCTGCGAAGCGCCCTCGGTTGCCGCCGCGCGGGAGATCGTCACGGACTCCGCAGGCCCGGCGAGATCTGGCAGGGGCAGGGTCCCGAAGGGCTCCCCGTGGAGGAACGACCAGAGCGAGAGCCAAGTCCCGAGCAGGAGCCAGCCGCCGGTCATGACGTGGGCTGACCCGAAAATGAGGGCCGGCGGGCCATGCTTCCATGATAATGCAGCTTCCCTTCTCTGGCCAAGACGTCGGGACGGCGTCAAGCCGGGATCACCGCCCTCAGTGGCGCGGCGTTCCTCGCCGAGGTTGGCGAGGAGTGGTGGCGTACCCCCATCCGCCTGGCCGCGGGGCGCGTGGAGGTCGCGACGCAGCGCCGGGACGCGCACGCCAGCACCGGCGGCGCCGGCGGATTCTACGTCGACGACATCACGATCGAGGCCGGCAGCGCCGTCACGCCGGCGCGCGGGAGCGCCCCAAAGGCGTCGCCCTGGCTCTGGCTCTGGCGCTGTCGCGTCAAACCCGACAGACTCATAGGCTGTACTGGTCCAAGACAGGAGCACGCCGTGGAAGATCACATAACATCGAAGGTCATCGTCACCGGCGCCTGCGGCGGTATCGGTGAGGCGATCGCGCGCGCCTTCGCCGGCGCCGGTGCGGCGGTCGCGCTGGCCGACATCCGCACCGCGGAGCTGGCACACCTGGCCACGGTCCTCACGGGGCAGGGCGCGACGGTGTACCACGAAGCGGTCGACGTGACCGAGGACGCGGCGGTGCAGGCGTTCTGCGCATCGGCCGCAGGCGCTCTCGACGGGGTCAATCAGCTCGTCAACACCGTGGGCGTCGTTGACAACATGGGCGACATCGTGGACCTGGCGCCGGAGGTGTGGGACCGCACGCTCCGCGTCAACCTCACGTCGGCCTATCTGCTGGCACGCCATTCCGTTCCCTTCATGATCGACACCGGCGGTGGCTCCATCGTCAACATTTCGTCGGTCTCCGGCCTGGCCAACCAGGCGCGCGCCATGGCCTATTCGGTGACCAAGGCGGGCATGCTTGCGCTCACCCGGAGCGAGGCCATCGACCTGGCACGGCACGGCATCCGGGCGAACGCGATCTGTCCAGGCTCCGTGGAGACGCCCCTGGTGGAGCAGGCGATCCACCTCATGGCCGCCGACACGGACCGTTCGTACGAGGAGACGCGCCGCGACTGGGAGTCGCAGTATCCGACCGGCCGCTTCTCGCGGCCGGAGGAGGTGGCCGAGCTCGCGCTGTTCCTGTGCTCCGCCCGCGCCGGCAACATCACCGGCGCCAGCTTCGTGATCGACGGCGGCCTGACGGCGCTCCTGCCGGAGCGCTGACCCGTGCGGCGCGCGATGAGCGACGGGCGCCTCGGCGCCGAGCGGCGAGAGGTCTTTGCCGTGAACGTCGAGGCGGTGCTGACGGCATCGCAGCAGGCGGCGGTGCGGCAGGCATCCCGCGTAGTGCTGCCGGTCGACGATCCGGAAGAAAATCCAAGAAAGTCGCTAATAGCAATTTACGCATTTTGACGCGCTCATGGCGGCGCTCTGCGGGCCGTTGCGGCGCTTCCGAGTCCGCCGGAGATCATTTGGCGCGCGCTGGCTCGACAGCGCCCCAATAGTGCCCGTCACGAGGCCTCTCCGGCACCCGTCCGAGACCTGACAATTCATGCCATTTTCAATCTGATGTTATATTTAGGTCATGAGTAACGTGACCAACGCTGCCTCCGAAAAGCTCATCTCCACCATCGCCGTGCTCCCCGATCAGGTGCTGTTGGAACAGACCCGAATGCTCGCGCGCCACGAGCAGGCGCTTCAGCTCAGCGTCCTCGACCACCTGCGCGAGATCGAGGCGCGGCGCCTGTATCTGCGTCTCGGCTACTCCAGCCTGTTCGACTACACCGTCCACGAGCTGCACTACACCGAGGCATCCGCCTGGCGCCGCATCAAGGCCATGCGCTTGTGCCGCGAAACCCGCGGCGTCCGCGAGTGGCTGCAGGACGGCTCGCTGAACCTGAGCAACGCGGCTGTTGCAGAACTCGTTCGAGCGCTGGGACCGCAGCGGAGCCGGTCCGGTCGCCGCAGGATCGCAGGGAGCCTGAACCAACGGCGCGCCGCGCGCCGGCTCGGCTCCCTCGGCGGCGAAGGGCGAGGCGGCGGGTGCGCCCTTGCCCGTGTTGGATGCTCGCGCCCGGCAGCAGCTGGTGGAGCGAGCGGTGGGCAAGAGCACCCGGCAGGTGCAACAGATGCTGGCCGAGTTGGATCCCGAGGCGGCGGCGCCCGCCGAGCGGCTGCGCGCGCTTGGAAACGGGCGCTGGGAGCTGAGGGCGGTGATCGACGCCGAGTGCCAGCGCGGACTGCAGCAGCTGCGGGAGCTGCTGTCGCACGTGGATCCGCACCTGACGATCGGGCAACTCGTAGGGCGGCTGGTGCGGGAAGGAGTGGCGCGCTACGATCCGAGCCGACCGCGGGGCCGGAAGCGGAGAGAGTCCGATCCTTCGGACGAGGAGCGTTCCTCGGTGACGGCGGGGCGGGAGACGGCAGATCGCGTCGCCGCCGCGGCGGCGAACCGGCGCCGGGCCGGGAATTCCGCGGCGCCCACGAGATCCCCTTCCGCACCGAAGCGGTCCGCGAAGCAGACGGCAGACGGCACTTCGCCGGCCACCTTGCCAGCAGGCGGAGGCTCGGGGGGAGATTCGCCCAAGAGACGGCTCGGGCCGCCGCCGGGTAGCCGTACTTCGGCGACGAAGCTCGTTGCGCCGGCTACCGAGCGCGCCGGCGGCGCGGTGGCGCCAGAGCTGACTTCGGCGGCGAAGCCCCGCGTGGCAGCAGGCAGTTCGATTCCGGTTCCGAGCTCCCACGGAGCTGGATCGGCGGAGCGGACTTCGACGGAGAAGCCTCGCGTGGCAGCCGGCGGTTCGACTCCGGACCGCAGCGCCGCCGGCGCGGGATCGGCGCGGCGGACTGCGGCGGCGAAGTCCACCAGATCGGCCGGCAGATCGATTCCGGCTGAGGTCAAGCGTGAGGTTTGGCGGCGCGATCAGGGCTGCTGCACCTACGTCGACCGGCACACCGGGCGGCGCTGCGGCTCACGCTTCTTCCTGGAGATGGACCACATCGTGCCGGTCGCGCTGGGCGGCGGTGCGGCGCCGGGGAATTTGAGGCTCCGCTGTGCCGCTCACCACCGCTACCGG
>JAKZWC010000474.1:0-2904 GCA_047515735.1 Spirochaetales bacterium
TGCTCAGCTTGTTCCGCCGCCGCGGCGCCGGAACCTGCCGCTTGGCCGGTCGCAGCAGCGCCGGTGTCGGCTTCCCCGGCAGCTTCTACGCCCGCGGGATCACAAGCCCCGGCGGCATCCAGGTCGTCTGCCGCTTGCGGCGCCGTGTCCGGTGCGGAAGCAGGGTTCGCACTCGCCCCAGCGGCTCGGCTGTTCACCTGGCTTGTGGTGCCAGCGCCGGCATCCGGCTCCATCGCGACCGGGCCGTCACCCGGGCTCGCTCGATCCACTGTCGTGGTATCGCCGGTGGCGTGTGAAGCCGCGCGCTGGGCCTCGTTACGACGCTTTCCCCGGGCAGAGCGACCACCCCGCGAACTACCGTTGCCGAAACGATTCTTCGTCATCTGCGTAGTGCGCTACGGAGGTGAGATCAGGCAGTCCATCACTCGCCCGCCTTCGGACTTACGGCTCAAGCGCAACGGTAAGTTAATAACCGGCTTTCATCGCGGTCAAGGAGTTTCCCCCGCCGGTAGCGCCCGTCCGGTCGCCGAATTCCCGGCCGGCTTCAGGTAGAACGCCACGCTGGTCATGACCAGATATACCAAGTAAAGGACGACCAAGGAGCACTCCCCTTCCAGCGCGGCAGCCGGCAGCCGGCAGCCGATACGACACAGGATCAGCATCGTGCCGACGATTACCACCATCCACGGGGACGAGTAGAACACGATGGAAGACCATGCCGGCAACACCGCCGACCAGACGCAGCGCCTGTGCCTCGAGCCCAGCTTGACGTGCTCGGCCAGCTCGTCTTCAGCATTATCCGTGCGCGCCCGCCCGGCGCCGCCCTTCGACCCTAGGCGGTCGCCGACGGTGTCGCTCCGACGGAGCGCGCAACAGGTGGCTGGTCGCGACTCTCGGCGGCAGACGCGGGTACCACTGAGGTCAACGGGGCGGTGGCCCCGACCTCCAGAATGAGCTCCACTTCACCGCGGCTGAGCTTGGTGGCGCGGGCGATCTCGGGCACCGACCAACCCTGCCCGGACAGCTTGAGCACGGTTTCGCGCTTGCCGAGCGTAACGGACCCACTCTCGGCAGCGGTCGATACACGGTCATCCCTGAGCAGAGCCTCGAGCAGACGGACTTGCTCCTGAGCGCCGGCACCGATCTTGGCGAGCCGGGTCTCGGTGCGTGCCAGCCACTCCCGGGCCACCTGTAGCCGCGCCGCGCGCTGTTCCGCCTCCGCCATCACCGTATCGATCCGGCGCAGGGCGGCAAGGGCCGCCTCGGCCCGGTCCGAACCAGCCGCCAGTGTCTGCACCTGGCGCTGCAACTTCGCTACGTTGTCCCGTACTTCGCCGACCCCGGGTTGCAGCCGCGCCAGATCCTGCTCCAGTCCGCCCACCGTATCGGCCAGCGCGTCGACGTGACTCCGTTGCTCCTGCAGCCGGTCCATCTTGTGCACGATGTCGTCGCCTGCTGCGCGCGCCTGCGCCAGCTCCCCGTGGATCCCCCGCATCTCCTCCCGTTGCGCCAGCAGACCGCTGATGCGTTCATCGAGATCGGTCACCGACGCCGTTACCCCCAGGACCCGCGTCTGGAGGCTGGAGGCCTCGCCGCGGACGCCGGCGAGGTGCTCCTTGAGGGTGGGAATCGCAGCGCATTCCGACTCCACCTGGCGCAGACTCGCCTCCACGGCCTGCGTCCGGCCCGCCAGTCCCGAGACGGCGGCATCGTGAGCGTTCAGCCGCTCACCGAGTCGGTCCGCTGCGACGGCACGCTCGGCAAGTTCTTCCGCGACGGAGCGCACCCGTTTCAGCAACTCCGCTCCCGTCTTGAGGTTGACCTGCAGCTCGATGGCCAGGTCCTGGACCTCTGCTGCCTTCCGATCGACCGACTGCGCCACGCCCTTGGCCACGCGATCGGCGTAGCGCTTCACTTTTTCCAGCGAGCGGCGCCGCGTATCTAAGTGACGATAGGCGAAGAGTATGGCCACCACCACCAGCAGGGTGATGAGGTTGCCGAATGAGAACATGGTGTGTCCCCCTCCCCGTGCCGCCGCGCGCAGGGGCTTGTGGCACGCAGCACCTCCATGATAGCTACCGGCACCGCCGACTGTCAAATTCCGCGCATGCCGCGCGCGGCATGCGCCGGGCCCTGTCTTCGGCTCAGGACCTCGTCGGGCGAACGCGCCGAGCCGCCCACGGTATGTCCGGGAAGGAACGGTAGTTGGGGAACGATACCGCGGCTACTCCCGAGGCCACAGGACGGCGCGTCAGATGCGCCGCGCGCATCCCCACGCGGTGCGCGCCGATCATGTCGTGCGGATAGCTGTTGCCTACGAAGAGCACCTCCTCCGGCCTTACCTGCAGCAACCGCAGTATCAACAGGAACGGCTCCGGATTGGGTTTCAGCGCACCCGCCTCGTCGGCGCTCACGACGCCGCGCCAGCCGGCCTCCAGCCCCAGCGCGGCCAGCTTCTCACGGGTAAACGGGGAATCGGAGACCACTCCCAGCCGCAGGCCGTCGGCCCGCAGACGGGAGAGGGTGGCGACAACCTCGGTGTAGGGCTGCAGATGTCGGAAGGTACGCGGCCACTGCCGGTACACCACTCGCTCCACCGCTTCCGCGGCGGCCGCGGTGTCAATCCCGAGGTAGCCGGCCACCAGCTCCGCCTGCCGCTGCCGCAATCCTGTCCCGGGCCGCTCGCCGCGTAGCACCCTTCGGGCGCGCCCGAAGGCCCCGAACAGCCGCGCATGGCGGCATACCAGGGGCCACGAGCGGCGTACGATCTGCCGGATGGGGTAGAGGGTGCCATCGATGTCGAAGACTACGGCGCGTAATGGGGGACCAAGGAGAGTAGCCATAGCGTGTTTCGGGGCGGAAACCTTAACACAGGGCGCCACGTCGGTTGACCCAGCCGCCAGG
>JAKZWC010000475.1:0-7171 GCA_047515735.1 Spirochaetales bacterium
TGCGCCCCAGTCCAATAACTGCTGCCCGAAGCTGTGCCATGAACCGGCAGCATGCACCGGCACGGCGCTCCGCGCAAGACCGTGTCCGGTGTTCCACGTTGCCCGCCACCGCGAACGGGTGCTAACCTCGCGTATCAGATAGGAACAACGGTGAGCGATCACGTCAAGATTTCAAAGGCCTTCGATGCTTTCATGGCGGACAGCGGGTCCAACGATAAACGCGACGCCATCGTTATCTATCGGACGCCGCGCGACGGGACGTTGCCGTCGGCATCGAAGGACCCCACCGAGCGGTCGAAGTACGTGAAGCTACGCGCCGACCGGCAGAGAACGGTGTACGTGTCCATGGCCGAAGGGTACGAACTTGAGGCACTGCGACGCCTTACCAGAAAGATCGAACTGACGACGTCTCCTGTTGGTTCCCATGTCCTTCCGGTTGCACCAGTAGAGGTTACATCCCGGACGCTACCTGCATTGGCTGAACAACCGGATGTCGTCGCGATTCTGCCGAATCAGAGGCTCCATCCGATTAAGCCCAGGGTTGTCGACTACAGGGGCGTCAGCAGTGCCGAGTCGAAGGCAGGCCTCACCCTGGGGCCTCAAGGCACTTGGCGTTCGGGAGTTGTGGAAGACAACCAAGGGTGAGCAGATCAACGTGGCGGTACTCGACACTGGCGTGCATGGTGATCACCCCTGTCTTTCGGGGCGCGTAAAGAGGTTCCTTGTCATCGACCCATTGGGGCGAAGAATCGATGCCAGCCCCTCGTTCGACAGCGGCCGGCACGGCACCCACGTCTGCGGGACGATCGCCGGAGGCACGACGAAGAACGGCATCTCCATTGGAGTGGCACCGCAAGCGAATCTCCTTGTGGCTGGCGTCCTATTCGGCAACGCTACCCTCAGTACGCTGATCGAGGCCATGTCATGGGCCATTGAGAACGGCGCCCACATCATCAACATGTCGTTCGGCCTCACCTACTACGAACCCATGTTCTTTCAGGTGTTCAAGCGCGTTATCGACGACTTCGATGTGCTGCCTGTCGTTGCAGTTGGCAACGAGAATCATGGTAACACCAGCTCACCCGGAAACGCCTCCAATGCGTTGTCCGTAGGGGCGGTACGGAAGGCGACGCGCGGAAAGACCGATGTCGCTTTCTTCAGCAGCGGGGCCAGTCTCGTGTTTCCCGGCCAAAGCGAACCGCTGGTAACAAAGCCTGACGTCGTCGCGCCAGGCGTTGATGTGTACTCGTGCATCCCGCCGGAGCCACGCCAAGGCGGGGTTTCCGAGTACTCCTACATGGACGGCACATCAATGGCCTCGCCTCATGTGGCCGGTGTCGCAGCGTTGTTGATGGCTGCGCACCCAAACGCTACGGTGCCCCACATCGCGACCGTACTCAAGGAAACGGCAAGACACCCGGGCGGACACCGCAGCCGACCCGACAACCGCTGGGGGTACGGTATGATTCGACCGGAAGAAGCACTCAGCGCACTGTCGTCTTGAGGAGGCGTAATGAAGGCTGACGCGAATCGCTGGCCCTCGAAGCTCAGCAAGGAATTCGTCGCCCGGCTGGCGTCGATTCCGGGGCACGAGACACTGCACGCCGTGGTTCTACTCGAGACAAGCGAGCGGTGTAGCGCGTCTCAACGTCATACTCCTCGTCAGAGAAGAGCGGCGATCGGCGCACTGCGTAGTGCCTGCCGCCCCGTCCTGGTCGATATGGACGAGATTCTGGCGAAACGGGGCGGTCGTCGACTCGATGATGACGTGAGTGCGCTGGGGACCGTTGCAGTCGAGGCGACCCCGGGAGTGATCAAGATTCTGGCCAACCTCAAGGATGTGAAGACTGTCCTTGAAGACCAGAACGTGTCGATGCTCCCTTAAGCTTAAGGCCTCACTAGGAGGCAGTGTGCCGCCGATACACCCGCAGATACAGGCATGGCCGCCGTCCCGCCCCGCCGCCAAGACGTTTCCGCGCCCACGAGCAGGCGCCCGGCAACGACGGCACGGCGTGCATCGTGGTATACTGCAGGTCCGTCAATCTGCCGTGGCGTGTGCCGCGGTGTTCCTCAGGAGTACCTCATGTTGCAGCATCTGCTGAACGTCTACGCGATGAACCTCAAACGCCTGGGAATGCACGTCCAGGATCTGTCCGACGAACAGATGGTCGAGCAGCCGTCCGGAGTGATCAATCACCCGGCGTGGACCCTGGGCCATCTCGCGGCGACTGCCGACAACCTGGCCAAGACGTTCGGTCAGGAGTCGACCTTCCCCGAGGATTGGCGCGAGGCCTGCAGCACCGGCGGTACGCCCAGCGGCAACGCTACCGACTTCCCCTCCAGGGAACAGCTCCTGGAGCAGCTCACCGCCCAGCACGAGCGGGTGGCCGCCGCATTTGCCGGCACCGACGCGGAGCTGCTGGCGCAGCCCCACCCCAACCTCCGGGCGCGCCGGATATTCCCCACCTTCGGCGACTATGCCGTGGCCCTGATGACCACTCACGAGGCCAATCACCTGGGTCAGCTCGCGGCGTGGCGGCGTGCCATGGGGCTCGGCTCGGCGACGGGCATCTGAGCCTGCACCGCCGCGCTCCGGATCGGTGATCGCCACGGCGCTGCCGGTGACGTAAACCGGGCGCGAGGTCGCTGCAACCATGGTAGATATCCGCAATCCCGCCTTCACCGCCATGTTCCGCGAGTACGACCTGCGCGGCCGCGTCGCCGACGGGGAGCTCACGGAGGACTCGGTACGGCTCATCGCCAACGCCTTCGGGCGCCTGCTGCAGGCGCGCGGCATCGACCGCGTCGTGGTCGGCTACGACAACCGTCCGGCCTCGCCCGGCTTCAAGGACGCCGCCGTCATCGGCCTGCTGGCCGCCGGCCGGGAGGTGGTGGACATCGGCCTCACCATCAGCCCGGCGCTCTACTTCAGCCAGTACCACCTGGAGAGTCCCGCGGGGCTCATGATCACCGCCAGCCACAACCCCAGCGAGTGGTGCGGCATGAAGCTGGCGCAGGGGTACTCGCGGACTCTGGGCCCGGCCGATATGCGCGAGCTGTACGGCTTGGTGGAGGCCGGTGAAAGCGGCCGCGGAACGGGCCGCTGCCGGACGGCGGATACCCGCGACGCGTACCTGGAGCGAGTCACGGCCGGCACGCGGCTGGAGCGTCCGTTGCGGGTGGCCGTGGACTGCGGCAACGGCGGCGCCGGGGTGTTCGCCTACGAAGCCTTGCAGCGCATCGGCTGCCTCACCTTTCAGCTTTATTGCGATCCGGACGACAGCTATCCGCACTATTTTCCCAATCCGTCCGACCTGAAGGCGCGCCGGCGCCTGCGCGAGATCGTGACCCATCCCTACATCCGCGCCGACGTGGGGCTGGCTCTGGACGGCGACGGCGACCGTCTCGGGGTGATGGACGAGCGCGGCGACGACGTGTGGAGCGACCGGGTGCTGATCCTGCTGGCGCGGCAGGTGCTGCAGCGCAGGGCGGGAGCCACCATCGTCTATGACGTCAAGTGCACGCGTGGTCTGGAGGAGGAGGTCGCCGCCCGCGGCGGTCGCCCCGTGATGTGGAAGACCGGCCACTCCCACATCAAGGCCAAGCTGCACGAAACCGGCGCCGCGCTGGCCGGCGAGCGCAGCGGACACATCTTCTACCAGGAGGGCTACTACGGGTTCGACGACGCCCTCTACGCCGGCGCCCGCCTGCTCGAGGTGCTGGCGGCGGGCGACGAGACACTCTCGGAGCTGGTGGCCGGCACGCCGCGCTACGTCACCTCGCCGGAGATTGCCGCGCACTGCGCCGACGAATGCAAGTACCGCGTGGTGGACGCACTGGTGGCCGAGTTCAAGCGCGAGTATGGAGAGCGGGTGAACGACATCAACGGCGCCCGCGTCGACTTCGGCGACGGTTGGGGCCTGGTGCGGGCTTCCTCCAACCTGCCGGAGCTGGTGCTCATCTTCGAGGCCAGGACCGAGGAGCGGCTGCGCGAGATCCGTGCCGTGTTCCGAGAGCGGCTGGACGCCTGTCCGGAGATCGACCCGGCGTGGCGCAACGACATCTACGCCTGAAGAAACCGAAAAGAAAGTGGGAGAGTCAGTACGGTCACCCCGTGACAAGGAAGACGATGAGAGTCGAAACACACGCAACGGCCGCTGGCCGGCGTTTTCGGAGCAGAGCATGAACAAGACACCGCCGGCGCGGGCTCGCATCGGCCTGCTGCCGACCGGCCACAGCTACTACTGGGAGCAATTTCCGCGTCTCAAGGAGATGGGGCTGGGCATGTACCGCAAGTTGCGTGCGTTGCTGGAGCCCTACGGCGACCTGGTGGCGCCGGAGCTGGTCGACACCGAGGCCAAGGGACGCCGTGCCGCGGAGCTGTTCCGGGGCGCCGGGATCGACATCCTGGTGATCTTCCCGTTCGGCTACACCACCAGCATGAACATGCTGCCCGCGGTACAGGGATTGGAGGTGCCGATCCGCATCCTGAACGCGCATGAGAACCGTTCCTACGACTATGCGAACGCCGACACGACAATTTACCTGCACCACGAGGGGGTGTGCTGCATCCCGGAGTTCGCCGGTTCGCTGACCAACATCGGCAAACGGTTCCGGGTGCGTACCGGCCCGTTCGACGATCCCGGCCTGCAGCGGCAGTTGGCGGCCGACTTCCGCGGGGTTGCCGCCGCGCGCGCATTCCGGGAGCTGAACGTGGGCCTGATCGGCCAGGTCTACACCGGCATGTCGGACATGCCGATCGACGAGCACCGCCTGCTGCGGGCCACCGGCAGCCTGCTGGTGCGCCCCGAAGTGGAGGAGATCCAGGAGGCGTACGAGCGCGTCACTACCGCCGAGCTGGAGGAGATGTGTCGCCAGTTCCGCGAGATGTACGAGGTCGACGCCACGGTCACCAACGAGCACATGCGTTTTTCCGCCCAGGTGGCGGTGGCGTTCGAGCAGGTTATCACCCGGCACGACATCGGCGCCTTCGGCTACTACTGGTGGGGGGAGCAGGAACTGGTGACCCAACTGCGGGCGCAGTCGGGGCTGGCGGTGTCGCGGCTGGCGGCGCTGGGCCGTCCTGGTGTAACCGAGGGCGACGTGAAGACCGCCATGGCGATGAAGATCCTCGACCTGCTCGGCGGCGGCGGCATGTTCGTGGAGTTCTTCGCGATGGACTTCGACGAGAACTTCCTGCTCATGGGCCATGACGGACCCGCCAACATCAGCGTGGCCCAGGGGCGGCCGCGCCTCACCCACCTGGAAGTGCACCACGGCAAGTCGGGCCACGGGCTCGGCATCGACTTCGACATGCAGCAGGGGCCGGTCACCCTGGTCAATCTGACTCAGGTCGACGCCGGTGAGTCGTTCAAGCTGATCTACACGGTGGGAGAGATCATCCCGGGACCGATCCTGAACATCGGCAACCCCAATGCCCGCGTGCGGGTGGCCAAGCCGCTGGCGGAGTTCATGGACGCCTGGTGCCAGCAGGGCCCCTCGCACCACATCGCCCTGGGCGTGGGCGACCTCGGCGACGCCCTGGCGACCTTCGCCGAGGCGATGCGCTTCCCGATCCTGCGTATCTGAACGCCCGGCACCGAGGTGACCACGGAACCGTGGCCACCTCGGTGTCAGGTTTCGTCCAGCGGATTACGGCATGCGGGCGCCGAGCTGTTCGGCGGCGACCTTCATCAGCTCCTCGCCGCCGGTTTCCTTCCACTCCTCGAGGTAGGCGTCCCACTCCGAGATGTCGCGTTCGCCGAGCACGAACTCCAGCTCGCGCTGCAATTGCAGATCCTTGACGCGCGTCGAAATCCCCGCGTCCAGGTCGATCAGCAGCTCGAAGTCGCGGGCCCGTGGCATCGCAATCGCCATCTGGTCCAGCACCCCGCCGGCGTAGTCGCGCTGCTTGGCGTCGCGAAGCGGGTCGTCAGCGGCGTACGGTGGAGGTGGGTACGTCTTCCAGCGTAACGATATGCTCTGCACGTTCCAGTTCCCGATCGGCTGGTACGCGGGATCGTACACCCCGGGGTGATCATCCGTGAACGTGAGCGAGTGCAGGCCAGTCTCCGGGTAGAAGGAGCGCGTGCCCTTGCCCGGGAAGATCGCCTCGCCGCCACCCTCGATCACTTCGAGGTTGCCCTGGTTGGGGTAGGTGATGAAGTCCTGGTAGTGCATGATGCGCTTCACCAAGCCCGGGTCCTTCTCCAACTCCTTCGGCGAAATCATCAGTCTGCCGGGGCGGCCACCCGGCCCGTACGCGCCGCCGCGCCCGTCGTCGGACATCGGCGGGTCGATCGGCTCCCACACATCGGCGACCTGCAGGTTGCCGTCGTGAGCGGTGGCATTCTCGAAGATCAGGTTCCAGCCGGGATACCACACCATGCCCATCTGGTCGTTCATCGAATAGGCGGTGAACGGCTCCCAGGCGATGGTGAACCAGTCGGGATGCAGCAGGCCGGCGTCCAGCAGGCGCTTGAGCCACAGCACGAAGTCCTTGCTGGTGCCGTCCAGGTTGGGGTGGTTGATCACGCCGTCCTTGACGTTCCAGCCGGGGTGGCCGTACATGGTGCGGAACGGATCCAGCATGGTGAAGCTGTTGCCGTCGCCTGCCCCGGCCATGAACCAGGTGTCGGCGGTGCCGGTGCCGTTGGGGTCCTCGCGCACCACGCGCTGGGCGTACTCGAACAGCTCCGATTCGGTACGCGGCTTGTCCATCCCGAACTGCTCCAGCCAGTCCCTGCGGATCTGCAGCGCCCAGTTGTCCGCGAACACCGGGTAGCGCGGCAGCCCGTACATCACGCCGTCGTTGCTGCTGGTGGCCCAGGTCTTGTAGTCCTTGGTGATGAACTGTTGCCAGGTCGGCAGGTACTGCAGGTACCGCTCCACGTTGAGCAGCAGCCCGTCGTCGTGCAGCTTCTTGGCGACGTTCTTCTGGCTGAAGCCGAGAGTGATCAAATCGGGAGGATCGCCGGCGATGAAGCGCGTCGTCAACTGGTTGACCAGGTCGTCGCCAGGCAGAAAGTTGATCTCGATGTTGACGTTGAGTTCCTCGTTCAGATACTCGTTGATGGGATCGTCCGGTACCGGGATGAACCAGTAGCCGCTGGACAGAATCTCGAAATCGTAGCTCTTGCTCATGTCGTCATAGTCCCAGGCCGACGGGTCC